>CAZHWG010000148.1:0-5014 GCA_964535925.1 uncultured Sphingorhabdus sp. | reverse complement strand
CGCATAGTCGAGCCGGCGGAAGAAATCCTCGCCCGGTGCGGCTGGGAACGATCGGATCGATGCGCCGGCGATGATGAAACCGAAGGCGTGGATCGGATAGCTCGGATTGGGCGCGAGGACGACGTCGCCCGGCGCGGTGATCGCCTGGGCGAGGTTGGCGAGGCCCTCTTTCGACCCCAAGGTGACGATCACCTCGGACTCGGGATCGAGGTCGACGTTGAAACGACGCGCGTAGTAATCGGCCTGCGCGCGGCGCAGCCCCTTGATCCCCTTCGATGCCGAATAGCCGTGCGCGTGCGGATTGCGCGCGACCTCGGCGAGCTTGTCGATGACATGGGCGGGCGGCGCACCGTCGGGATTGCCCATGCCGAGATCGACAATGTCCTCGCCGCGTGCGCGCGCCGCCGCCTTCATCGCGTTGACCTCGGCGAAGACATAGGGCGGAAGGCGGCGGATACGGTAGAATTCGTCGGACATAATCGGTCATGCCATTTGTTGCTTTGGTCGCAGTGCTAGCTGACACGGCCCGCGAGCGCTATAGGGCGTACGACGTCCGGACCCCGCGTGATTATCGGCCGACCAACAGGACAGCAACATGACCGACAGCGACACGATGAGCGACCCGATGGCAGCGGGTGCGCTGCCCACCCTCGAGGACATGCAGCACTGGACCGGGGTGATCGGTCGCGCCCAGCAGATGCTGATGACGCACGCGCTCAAGAGCTGGGACCCGGCCAAGGCGCAGGCGATGATCGCGCGCATGCCCTCGCCGTTCGCCGAACTGCCCGCGCCACAGGCGGGCGGCGACGTGATCGCCCAGTCGATGGCGCAGGGCATGGCGGTCTGGCAGCAGGGGCTCGATTTCTGGACGCGGATGAGCGGCCTCGACAGCGCCGCAAGCGACAAGGACGCCGAGACCAAGGCCCAGTCCGCCGATCGCCGCTTCGCCGATCCCGCCTGGACCGAGCAGCCCGCCTTCGCCTTCATCCGGCAAAGCTACGAAGCGATCGCCAGCCAGCTCGAAACGATGGTCGATGGCGTCGACGGCATCGATCCCGAGCAGAAGTCGCAGCTGCGGTTCGCCACCCGCGGATTCCTTGACGCGATGAGCCCGACCAATTTCGCCGCGACCAATCCCGCGGTGCTGCGCCGGACGATAGAGACGCGCGGCGAGAACCTGATCACGGGCCTCGAAAACATGCTCGCCGACCTCGACCGTGGGCAGTTGCGGCATACCGACAGCGACGCGTTCGAGATCGGCCGCAACATCGCCGCGACGCCGGGCAAGGTGATCCACGAAACGCGGCTCTACCAGCTGATCCAGTATGCCCCGACGACCGACAAGGTCCTCGAAGTGCCGCTGGTGATCTTCCCGCCGTGGATCAACCGTTTCTACATCCTCGACCTCAACCCGAAGAAGAGCTTCATCGCCTGGGCGGTGGCGCAGGGGCTGAGCGTATTCGTCGTGTCGTGGAAATCGGCCGATGCGAGCCTCGCCGACGTCACCTGGGACGACTATGTCGCCGCGCAGGTCGATGCGATCGACACGATCCGCGACGTGCTCGACGTCGATTCGGTCCATGCCATCGGCTATTGCGTCGCGGGCACGACGCTGGCGGCGACGCTCGCGCTGCTCGCCGCACGCGGCGAGGCCGAGCGGATCAAGTCGGCGACCTTCTTTACCGCGCAGGTCGATTTCGAGCGCGCCGGCGATCTCAAGCTGATGACCGGGGACGAGCATCTCAAACTGATCGAGAGCCTCGAGACCGATGGCTATTACGACGGCCGCTACATGGCCGCGACGTTCAACGCGCTGCGCGGGCGCGACCTGATCTGGAACTATGTCGTCAACAACTACCTGCTGGGCGAGCCCTATCCCGCGTTCGACATGCTCCACTGGAACGGCGACACGACCAACTTGCCCGCCAAATGGCATCGCGGCTATCTGCAGGACCTGTATCGCGACAACAAGCTCGTCGTGCCGGGCGCGATGGTCGTCGACGGAACGCCGATCGACCTCACAAAGATCAAGACCCCCACCTATATCCAGGCGGGGCGCGAGGACCATATCGCCCCGCCCGAAAGCGTCTGGCGGATGATGGACCACCTGTCGGGGCCGAAGCAGTTCACGCTCGCCGGATCGGGCCATATCGCGGGCGTCATCAACCATCCCGACGCCAAGAAGTACGGCTATTGGAGCAACGACGATCCCGACGTCGCGAGCTTCGAAGACTTCGTCGCCGGCGCGACGCAGCACGAGGGCAGCTGGTGGACCGACTGGATCGGCTGGATCCGCGAACAGGATTATGTCGAGGTGGCCGCCAAGGGCGCGCGCATCCCCGGCAAGGGCAAGCGCAAGGCGATCGAGGACGCCCCCGGGCGCTATGTGAAGACCCGCTGACAGCGCTTTCTCCCCATGGGGGAAGGGCTGCTTAACGCGACTCCCGTTCTTTGTTGCACTGCACAAAAATAACTTGAAATCGGTCGCGCGATGTCCTATGTTGCACTGCAGCAAAGGATGACATCGATATGGCCGACGTGAAAAAGACCGATACCGCCGAACAGGCGTTCGCCCAGGCATCGAGCGACGCCGGCGCCAAGGCACCCGCTGCCAAGGTCGCCGCGCCCGCGCCGGACAGCGCCGCCAAGCCAAAGGCTCAAAAGGCGGCTCCGGCCAAGACCAAGCCCGCTCCGCGCCGTCGCGCCGCGGCCAAGAAGACTGCCAGCAAATCGACCACCAAAACCAGCCGGACGACCGCCACGCGCTCGCCCGCCCAGAAAGGACCCACCACCATGAACGATACCGTCAAGACCATGACCAAGACCGCCAAGAAGGTCACCGAAGACACCAAGGCACGCGTCGAGACGCTCGTCGCCGACGCCAGCGCCAAGACGCGCGAAACGATGGAAAAGACCGCCAAGGCCGCCGAGGAAGTCACCGCTTTCTCGAAGGGCAATGTCGAAGCGATTGTCGAGAGCACGAAGATCACCGCCAAGGGCCTGAAGTCGATCGGCGAAGACACGCTCGAATTCTCGCGCAAGTCGCTTGAAGACGCCACCGGCGTCGCCAAGAAGTATGCCGCGGTCAAGACGCCCGCCGAGCTGTTCCAGCTACACGGCGATTACGTCCGTTCGAGCTTCGACATGTTCGTCGCCCAGGCGTCGAAGAACAGCGAAGCAATGGTCAAGCTGGCCGGCGAAAGCTTCCAGCCGATCTCGAACCGCTTCGCCGAAGCTGCTGCCAAGATCAAGACCGCCGCCTAATCGGTGTCGCGCCGGTGCGGGCCATCCGCACCGCTACAAACGGGCCGCTCCGCCTTGGGCTGGGGCGGCCCTTTTGCATGGGGTGAGGAAAGCCGCGCAAAGCTCTTGTTTCCTGGCCCCCACGTGCCATATTCTGAGGCAATGACGACCCATATGCGACCCTCCTCCCCGATGCCCCGCAATGCCTTCGTCGCGCCCGTGCGCGCGGCGAGCAAGCCGCCGCGCGTCGACGAGGGCGATGGCGACAACTCGACCGGCGTCGCAACGCGCACGCGGGCGAAAACCAAGCAGCCATCGATGTACAAGGTGCTGATGCTCAACGACGATTATACGCCGATGGAGTTCGTCGTCCTCGTCCTGCAGCGCTTTTTCAAGATGGACATGGAGGAAGCGACGCAGGTCATGCTCCACGTCCACCAGCGCGGCGTCGGGGTTTGCGGGACGTTCAGCTACGAGGTCGCCGAAATGAAGGCGACGCAGGTGATGGACTGCGCGCGCGAAAACCAGCACCCCCTGCAGTGCACCGTCGAAAAAGCGTAGCTTCCGGCTTCCGCCGTTGACACGCATAGGGACAGCCTCGCTGTCCCGCCTCAACGCATGAACCTCAATTCCGTGCGGCGGGCAGCCAGCTGAAATCGAGGTCGGCGAACCGGTCCTGGTAATGCGCCAGCTCGCACAGGCCCGGCTCGTCGACGATCGTGATCGTCGGCCCATCGCGCGTGATCAGGCCGTCCTCGACGAGTTCGCGCATCATGCGGTTGACGTGGACCGAGGTCAGGCCGGTGGCATCGCCCAGTTCTTCCTGCGTCATGCGCGGGTCAAACTCGTCGATTCGATCGTTCTTCATCAGCCTGAGGCGGAACACCACGTCGAGCAGCACCGCCGCGATGCGTGCCTTGGCCGGGGTGCGCCCGATCGAGGCGAGCCGGTCGGTCAGCGTCACGCGTTCGGCCTGGTTGAGCGCGAACAGCACCGCGGCGACGCGTGGATGCTCTTCGAGCAGCGCGCGCAGCCCGTCCTTGTCGATCGGGCAGACAACGGCGGCGTCGATCGCGACGATCGTCTCGCATGCCGTGCGATAGATGGTGTTGCTGGCGGCCAGCGTATCGCCGGCGTAATAATGGCGCAGGATCTGGCGGCTGCCGCCCTCGAGGACGACATAGCCCATCAGGCGGCCGTGCTTGACGATATAGCTTTCCTCGACCGCGTCGCCCTCGCGCTGGAGGAACTCGCCGCGCTCCATCGCGCGTTCGCGCTCCTCGAGCCGCGCCAGCGCGGTCTTCTCCGATTCGCTCAGTTCGACATAATGGCTGAGATGCTCAGCGAAACAACTTCCCGACACTGTTAACCCCCGAAGCATCATGATGCTCTAATTGCCCGACTAATCGGTGCTTTGGCGCAGTGACGCGGCCGCTGCGGGGATCGGCATAGTCGCACATGCGCCGCCTGTCCAACACCGGGCGGCTTGCGTCGGAAAGCCGAGCCAGTATGACGCTCGGATGGATCAAATTGTCATTCGCGGCGGAAACCCGCTCAAGGGGCGCATCCCGATTTCGGGCGCCAAGAACAGCGCGCTCACCCTGCTGCCGTGCGCCTTGCTCACCGACGAACCGCTGACGCTCAGGAACCTGCCGCGTCTCGCCGATGTCGACAGCTTCGGCCACCTGCTCAACCAGCTTGGTGCGACGACGATGATCGAGGGATCGCGGCCCGAGGACTTCGGCCGCGTAATGACGATCCGCGCGAGCCG
>CAZHWG010000147.1:0-5036 GCA_964535925.1 uncultured Sphingorhabdus sp. | reverse complement strand
GCGCGGCGGCGGTGATAGTCTTGGCGGGCAAGCCGCGATCCTGTGCCCCGGCCAGGAAATGGCGGCAGAGGGCGGCGATGTCGCCGCGCCGCTCGCGTAGCGCGGGCACCGCGACAGGCACCACGTTGAGGCGATAGAACAGGTCTTCGCGAAACCTCCCCTCGGCGACGAGATCGGGCAGCGAGCGATGCGAAGCGGCGATGATGCGAACATCCGAGCGGCGCACCTCCGTCCCGCCGACCGACGAATATTCGCCCGACTGGAGAACGCGCAGCAACCGTGTTTGCGCATCGAGCGGCATGTCGCCGATCTCGTCGAGGAACAACGTGCCGCCTTCGGCCTGACCGAAACGCCCCTCGGTACGCGCGTTGGCGCCAGTGAACGCGCCCTTTTCATGTCCGAACAGCTCCGATTCGACGAGATCACGCGGGATTGCCGCCATGTTGATCGCGACGAACGGCCGTTGGGAGCGCTGTCCGGATTGATGGATTGCACGCGCGACGAGCTCCTTGCCGGTTCCCGATTCGCCGCCGATGAGGACCGCGAGATCGTTGTCGGCGAGCCGCGCGATCACGCGGTAGAGCGCCTGCATCGGCGGCGCGCGGCCAATCAGCAATTGCTCGCCGCCATCGCTTTCCTGGGAGGGCTCGGCTGCCGCGGGTTCACGGTGCATCGCTGCGGCTGCGGTTTTCAAAAGTTCGTCGAGATCGAACGGCTTGGGCAGATAATCGTAACTGCCGAGCCGCGCTGCGCGGATCGCGGTATCGAGCGTGTTCTGCGCCGACACGACGATCACCGAACAGTCGGCCGTATGCGCCAGCGCGTCGGTCAGCGTGTCGAAGCCGTTGCCGTCGGGAAAAACCACGTCGGTAATCAGCAGGTCGTAAGCCTCGCGTGCCAGCATCGAATCGCGTGCCGCACGTGTTTCGGCCAGAGCGACCCTATAGCCCGCCCCTTCGAGCGAAGCCTGGATTACCGTCGCCACAGCGTTGTCGTCTTCGGCGAGCAGGATGTGGGGCCAGGCGCTCACCCTGCCCTCGCCAGCATCAGGCGGAAATGGCTCAGCCCCTGTGCGTCGTCGCGGGAATATTCGATCGTCCCGCCCATGTCGCGCGCGAGGCGATCGACCAAAGCGAGGCCCAGCCCCGTGCCGCCGCTGCGCCCGCTGGCGAAGGGACGAAAGAGATCGGGCAGGATCACCCCGGGGACGCCGGGGCCGTTGTCGCTGACGCAAATCATGATCGGCGCATCGCGCGGGCGATCGTCGGGTCCGCGCCCGGCGCTGTGGCCGTGGCGATAGCCGGTCGACACGACAATCTTCGCATCTCCCTGCCCTGCCAGCGTCTCGGCCGCGTTCTTCACAAGGTTGAGTAGTATTTGCACAAACGCGTCATCATCGAGCATCGCCTTCGGCAACGATGGATCGTGGCGTTCCTCGATTGCGATATCGGCGGCGAATCCGGCGCGCGCGAGATCGAGCGCATGGCGGATCAACGGAAAGATGCTGGCGCCTTGGAGATCAAGCGAACGCTGCGCCGAGAGAATCTCCATCCGGTCGATCAGCGCGGCGATGCGATCGACCTCGCGGCAGATCAGCGTCGTGAAGCGCGCCGGGTCGGGAGTGCCGCTGGCGATCAGCTGCGCCGCACCGCGGATGCCCGACAGCGGGTTCTTGATCTCGTGGGCGAGGATCACCGCCGCGCCTTGGGCAGAGGGCTGCGCAACTGCGGCGCGCGTTGCGTTGACATTCCGCGCCGGCAAGAGCGCGATGACGGTCCGCCCCGTCTCGTCGGTCTCGGCGAGAATGTCGAGCGCCAGCGTGCGACCGGGGAGCGCCAGCGCGACGTCGAACGCGCGCATGACCTGCGACGGCGCATACTCTCGTCCGGAAAATTCGGTCGCTATGTCACTAAAATGTCGCCCGACGAGTTGGCGATCTGCCAGCCCAAGCTGGTCCTGGGCGGCGGGATTGACCGCGACGATCGTACCCGTCGGGTCGAGCATCATCGTGGCGATGGGATGCGCGTCGAATTGCCTGCCCTCGCCGTCTTTCGCGGGGGCGAGCGTCGTCACGCCGCCGCCCGCGCCGGTGCGGGTCCAGCGAGTAGTGGGGTGTAGAATGCCTCGAGCATATCGAGCACCTTCGCCGCCTCGGGCACCTGGTTGACCGCGTTACGGAACTCGGCAGATCCAGTCAGCCCCTTGGTATACCAGCCGATGTGTTTGCGCGCGAGATTGACCCCGGTCATTTCGCCATAGTGGTCGAGCATTGCGCGATAATGTTCGACAATCAGCGCGTATTGTTCGGCCAGACTGGGATCGGCCCGCCGCTCCCCGGTCGCCAGCCAATGCATCACCTGGCCGAGCAGCCAGGGCCGACCATAGCATCCGCGCCCGATCATGACGCCGTCGGCACCCGACTGGTCGAGCGCGGTCGCGACGTCCTCAATGCTCGTGATATCGCCATTGACAATGACTGGTACCGAAACCGCGTCCTTGACCGAGCGGACGAACGACCAGTCGGCGCTGCCACGATACATCTGGCAACGCGTGCGGCCGTGGACTGTGATCATCTTTGCGCCGAGATCCTCGGCAATGTGCGCGAGTTCGGGCGCGTTGAGGCTGTCATGGTCCCAGCCCATCCGCATCTTTACTGTGACGGGGACAGAGACCGCCTCGACCGTCGCCTTGATCAATGCGGCGGCGAGCTTGGGAACACGCATCAGCGCCGAGCCGGCGTCGCCATTGACGACCTTCTTGACCGGGCAACCCATGTTGATGTCGATGATCGCCGCGCCGCGTTGCTCGTTGAGCTTGGCCGCCTCGGCCATCTCGCTGGGATTGCAACCGGCAAGCTGGAGCGAGACGGGCTCTTCGAGCGGATGCCATGCCGCCTTTTGCAGCGACTGGCGCGTTTCGCGGATCATCGCCGGGCTGGCGATCATCTCGGTAACGTTGAGCCCCGACCCGTAACGCCGGACGAGCGTGCGGAACGGCATGTCGGTCACCCCCGTCATCGGCGCGAGGATGACGGGCATGGCGATGTCGATATTGCCGACACGGATTGGGCCAACCGCAGGATGCGGGGTCGAAAGAGGTTGGGGACTGGTCATATGCTGCTCAAAATTTAGGCACGCGCCTCTAACCCCATTCGCACTGGCGGGCAAGCGCGCCCTGCGCTAGGCGCGCAACCATGACGGCCCCCTTAACGCTTTCCAGTATCGCCGCGATCGTCCTTGCTGCCGGCAAAGGCGAGCGCGCAGGCGGCACCGCACCCAAGCAATTCGCGCCGCTCGCGGGCAAGCCCGTGCTCCGCTGGAGCGTCGAGTCGCTGGTGCGCGATCCGCGAATTGGGTCGGTCGTCGTCGTGACCCGCCCCGATAGCCGCGATGAAGCGGTCACGATCCTCAAAGGCATAACAGGGCTGACATTCGTCGATGGCGGCGCCACGCGGCGGGAGAGCGTCGCCAATGGCTTGGCATCGATCGATAGCGATCTCGTCATGGTTCACGACGCTGCGCGCCCCCTCCTTCCGGCAAGCGTTCTCGATCGGCTGATTGCAGCCATGGACGACGGCGACCTTGCAGGGGCGACCCCTGCCCAGCCCGTCGCCGACACGCTGGCGGCGCGTGACGATGTGGCGCTCGGCACAGTGGTCGATCGAAGCGCGCTGGTCCGTATCCAGACGCCGCAGATTTTCTGCACCGATGTTCTCAGGGCCGCTCATCACGGCTGGCAGGGCGAAGAGCCGACCGACGATGCGCAGATGGTCCGGCACGCGGGCGGAAGAGTCGGCGTGGTCGAAGGGTCGGCGATTCTGGACAAGATCACCTGGCCCGACGATCTCGCCCGGCTGGCGGCGCAGGTCGGCGCGAACCGCCGGACCGCGACGGGCATGGGCTTCGACGTCCATCGCCTCGTTTCGGGCGAAGAATTGTGGCTCGGCGGCGTCCAGATCGCACACGACAAGGGGCTTGCTGGACACAGCGACGCCGATGTCGCGCTGCATGCGCTGACCGACGCGATCCTCGGCGCGATCGGCGCGGGCGATATCGGCGTGCATTTCCCGCCGAGCGACCCACAATGGCGCGGCGCACGATCGGACCGGTTTCTTAGACATGCCGGCGATCTCGTCGCCGCCGCAAATGGGGCGATCCAGTCGCTCGATGTCACGATCATATGCGAAACGCCCAAGATCGGACCCTATCGCGAAGCCATGCGTATTAGGATAGCTGAGATACTCGAGATGAGCGTAACGCAGGTCAGCGTGAAAGCGACGACGACCGAAGGACTGGGCTACACCGGACGAGGCGAAGGCATCGCCGCCCAGGCGATCGCTACCATACAGATCACGGAAACACCGAAATGACCGACCCGATCTTCAACCTGCCACGTGAACTGATCGATACCGCCGCGCGGGTGATCGACGAGAATCGCGTTGCCGGACGCACCGTCGCGCTTGCCGAAAGCTGCACAGGCGGACTCGTCGCCGCCTGCCTCACCGCAGTCTCGGGCAGTTCCGACGTGTTTACGGAAGGCTTCGTCAGCTACTCGAATGACGCCAAGGTGCGCATGCTCGGCGTCAGTTCGGAGATCATCGAGACCTTCGGTGCGGTAAGCCTGGCCGGTGCATGGGCGATGGCGCTCGGCGCGCTCAAGAATTCGGACGCCGATATCGCGGTAGCGGTTACCGGGATTGCCGGACCGACCGGCGGCAGCGACCAGAAGCCCGTCGGGACGGTCGTGTTCGCACGTGCCATCCGCGGGCAAAATCCCGACAATATCTATGCTGAACGGATGCATTTCGATCTCGACGACCGTGGCGCGATCCGGCGTCAGGCGACCTTGTTCGCGCTCGAGCTGCTGTCGCCGTCCAAGGATGCCGAGTGCGCGGCCAGCCCTTCGCCGTAAAGCGCATCGGCGCGCGTTTCGAACGCTCCGATCATCTTGCGCAGCGCCGAATCGAACATCGCCCCGGCAAGCTGGTTGAATAGGCCCGACTTGAACGCGAAATCGACGCAGAAATCGAGCTCGCA
>CAZHWG010000146.1:0-5046 GCA_964535925.1 uncultured Sphingorhabdus sp. | reverse complement strand
AAGCGCGTCAATGCCGAAACGCCTAAACAGGCGGTCAAATGCGATATGTGTGCGGGTATAAAGGGCGGGCCGGCTTGTGTCCGCGCCTGCCCGACCGGAGCGGCGATCCGCGTTGCGCCCGAAGAATTTCTCTCGGTTTCGCGGCTCGAAGCGGAGAACGGATAAGCATGGCGACGCGGGGGGTTCAATCAAGGGAGGCGGTAGGGATCGGCCGAACCGCTGTCAGCGCCGGCGCGCGTCATGAAGGATTCCTGCGTTACCGCCACGGATTTTGGGGTAAGTTCGCCCTGCTGCTCAGTCTTGTCCTGATCGTTGCCTATCTGCTGATCGACGTCGAGCCGCGCCCCAACGGCGGCAGCTGGTACGGCTATACGCTCGGCACGGCCGGCGTGCTGCTGATACTCTGGCTGACGATGCTCGGGGTCAGGAAACGGGCGATGACGCCCGGCAAATGGTCGCTCAAGGCATGGACGTCGGCGCATGTTTATCTCGGCCTCTCGTTGATCGTGATCGCCACGCTCCACACGGGCTTTCAGCTTGGCTGGAACGTCCACACGCTTGCCTGGGCACTGATGATGCTGGTCATCGTCTCGGGGATTTTCGGGATCAGTTCCTATGCTATTCTGCCGCGGTCGCTCAGCGACAACCGCGATGAGGCGACCGAGCGTCAAATGCTCGAAGCGGTCGCCGATATCGACCGTCAGCTCTTCGATGCGGCGCAGCCGCTCGACGCCGCCTTTGCCGCCGAGATCCGCGAAGCGCTCGACGAAGACGCGTTCGGGGCCGGCGTCATGCGGCGGCTGACCGGCAAGTATCGCGGCGGCGCCACCAAGCGCGCGCTGACCGAAATCCGCAGCCATTCGCACAGGGGCGACCATTCTCTCGACGATCTGTTCGACAAGCTCGAGGCGCTGCTCGCGCGGCGCCAGGCGGCGCTGTCGCGGATCAGGCAGCATCTGCGCTTCAAGGCGTTGTTGCAGGTCTGGCTCTATATTCATGTGCCATTGACATTCGCGCTGCTCGCGGCGCTGTCGGCGCATATCGTCAGCGTCTTCTTCTACTGGTAGGGGCGCAATGAGCTTTATCGTCAAATATCGTTCGCGCACTTCGGTTGGCCGCGAGATCGTTCGTCCCAATGCGGTCGATCAGGAATCGCTGCTGATCGGCCGCGCCGCAGACTGCGATGTGCTGCTCACCGATCTCAGCGTCACCCCGCACCACGCCCGCCTGACTCGCGACGGCGCGCGCCAGCTGACGATCGAAAGCCAGAGCGAGAAGAGCCTGCCGATCCTCGTAAACGGCAAGCGGACGACCCGCGCACCGATCAACGCCGAACGCGGCGCGACGATCCGCATCGGACCCCACCGGCTTATCGTCGGCATGGGTGTCGATGACGAGGACGGGAAAATCATCGTCACCGTCGAGCGCGACGAAGCCGAGGATCCGGTTGCCGCCGACAGGCTGTTTTCGTTGCGCGGCAAGCTGCCGGGCAAACGGATCAGCGCATGGACGTTCGTTGTCTTGATCCTCGCGGCCTGCCTCGCCTGGCCGATTTATTCCTTTTATCAAACGCGCGATCAGACACAGCGTTCGGACGCTTTTCACGCCGATACGATGTGGACGAGCGGCCCGCTCTCGGCGGCGCATGCCAATCTGGCAAACGATTGTCAGGCCTGTCATCAGCAACCTTTCGTCGCGGTGCGCGACGCCAGCTGCCAGACGTGTCACACCGGTGTTCACGATCATGCGCCGGCCGACCGCATGGCCGCCGCCGAGCGCGATCCCGGTGAATGGCGCGGCTTCTTGCGGAGCGTCGCCACTGCCTTTAACCGGCCCGAGCGCAGCTGCGCCTCATGCCATCTCGAACATGAGGGCAGCGGCGCGATGGTGGCCACGCCGCAGCGTTTCTGCAGCGACTGCCATAGCGACCTGGACTCAAGACTGCGCGGCGCCAGAATCTCCAATGCCGGCGATTTCGGCGACGATCATCCCGAGTTTCGCCCGCGTATCATGACCAGTCCGGGTGACAACAATGGCGGTGTGGCGCGTTATGCGCGGATCAATATTGATGCCGCCCCACAGGAAAATACCGGTCTCAAATTTCCGCACGAGCTGCACCTTTCGCAGACCAATGGCGTGGCGCGGATGGCGCAACGGCTCGGCGCCCGGTACGATTTCGGCGCGGCGCTAGACTGCGCCAATTGCCATGTCCCCACCGCCGACGGCACGCGCTTCGAACCGATCACGATGGAGGCCAATTGCCAGATGTGCCACAGCCTCGCGTTCGACCGGATCGGCGGCACGGTGCGCACGCTGCGTCATGGCGAACCCGAAATGGTGATCGCCGACATTCGCGCCTTTTACCGCTCGACCGGCGCGTCGCGACCGGTCGATCTGTCAGAGATGAGCCGCCGCCGTCCGGGCGATGACAATCGTGCACGCACCGTCGGCCGCTACCAGTTCGCGCAGCGCACGCGCTATGCCCGCGCTGACCGCGCCGTCAGTGCGGTGTTCTCGCGCGGCGGCGCTTGCTTCGACTGCCACAGCATCGACCGCGCGGGAGGCGGATACAATATCAACCCGGTCCGCCAGATCGGGCGCTATATGCATAGCGGCTGGTTTGACCATAAGGCGCATGAGACCGAGGATTGCGCGACCTGTCACGATGCGCGCGAGTCGGACAATGCGAGCGATGTGATGCTTCCTGGGATTGAAACTTGTCGCGCCTGCCATGGCGGGGAGGATGCGGGCGGAGACCTTGTCGCCTCGAGCTGTGCTTTATGTCACAGCTACCATATGGACGATGCGGCACCCTATCTCATACGTGTGCGCAATCATCGCGGACAAAGACCGTCGTCGGTGCGTGACTATGGCGGCCTGACGATTAACCCGCGCGGATCGCGATGAGAGGGAAGCCGCAAAAGGCGGCTCCAGGTGGAGGGGTAGCGGATTCATGCTGATCGCGCAGATCACCGACATCCATCTCGGCTTTGATCCCGACAATCCGGCCGAATTCAACCGCAAGCGGCTCGATCTGGTGCTTACGCGATTGTGCGCAATGGATCCGCAGCCCGACCTGCTGTTCGCCACCGGCGACCTGACCGACAAGGGCGATATCGATTCTTACCGGCGGTTGCGTTCGGCTTTTGGGCAATGCCCGTTTCCGGTCTGGTCGTGTATGGGTAATCATGACGATCGCGAGAACTTTGCGAGAGCCTTCCCCGAGACGCCGCGTGCCGGCGGATTCGTCCAATATGTCATCGACGAGCATCGCTGGCCGGTGCGGATGATCGTGCTCGATACGCTCGAACCCGGTCGCCATGGCGGAGCGTTTTGCGAAGCGCGCGCTGATTGGCTCCGCGAGCGGCTCGCGGAAGAGACCGAGAAGCCGACGCTGATCGTCCTCCATCACCCTCCTATAGAGACCGGAATTGCCTGGATGACGACCAATAGAGATGCCGGTTGGGTCGGGCGATTACGCGAGACGCTAAACGGGGCGGACAATATCGTTGCGATGGTCGCGGGGCATATCCATCGCCCGGTCATGACGGGGTGGGCGGGCTTGCCGCTCGCGGTGAGCCCATCGACGGCGCCGCAGGTCGCGCTCGATCTGCGCGCGATCGATCCGGCGAATCCCGACAAGCGGCCGATGATCGTCGCCGATCCGCCGGCATTTTCACTCCATTATTGGAACGGAGAAAGCCTGATCTCGCATTGGGACGATGCCGACGATCATGTCCAGCTTGCCCGCTACGATGAGACGATGCAGCCGCTCGTCCGCTATCTGCGCGAGGAATATACGCGCGACGCGAACTGAGCGCCGATCTTTATCGGGCCTGGCTTCGCTGTTTGCTTGCCGGACGTCAGCGCCGCACGAACGCTGCCTCGAGCCAATTGTCCATGTTGGGTTCGTCGGTGACGCGATAGGGGATGCCGCGGCTGTTGAGGAACAATCGCTCCATCTCGCTGCGCGTGAACGGACGCGAACCATAGCGGCCGAAGACAGCTATCTGACCGCCGGTCTCGTCGACCGCGCGGTCGCGGTCCAGCCCCTTGGAGAGCGCGAGTGCGGGTGAGGCGGTGCGTGTCCACGCGATGAGTTCGGGCATCGGCGGCGGCGAGAAACCGTAGAAATTGGGCTGGCTCTCGGGGCTCGTCAGCTGGAGTACCTTGAGGCCGTTCACACCGTCGGCGACATAGGCGAAGAGCGAGGCGTTGGTCGAACCGACGACGACATCCTGCGTATCGGGTGTCTGGCCGGGCCAGGTGACGCGGCGATACTCTTGCGGACGCTCGGGGTTGGCGACGTTGAGGATGACGAGCCCTTCGGCGCCCGCCGCGACATAGGCATAGGTACGCGCAAGATATAGGCGGCGCGCATCGGTCAGCGCGAAAGTCGCTTCGGGGACGAGCCGCGGTGTTTCGAGATCAGTGATGTCGATGAGCTGCACGCCGCGAGCCGTGGTTACCCACAGATAGCGGAACTGCAGCGCCGAGGCGCGCGCATCGTCAAGCGCGATCGTCGCGACGTGGCGAGGATGGAGCGGGTCGTCGAGATCAATAACGACGAGCCCGGCGTCCGCTGCGATATAGGCATAGTGGCCGCCGAGCGTGACATGGCGCGCGCCGTCGAGCACGGCGCCTTCGTTCCATGTTACCGCGCGACGGAGGAAATTGTTGCGCACTTCGCCGTCGGCCATTGTCGTCACATCGACGAGGAACAGCCCCTCGACGCTGTCGGTGACGACGGCGTAATTGTAGATCGGATGGAAGGGCTGTTCGGCATTTTCGGCGCGCATTTCGGGGGTGTTGCGCGCCGGGTTGATATTCTGGTTGGTCGGCAGCGCCATGCAGGTCGCGTTTTGGCTGTCGACGCGTGTATTGTGGCCGAGCGGCGAGAAGGGCGCGGTGACGATACGTTCGGAAAAGCCTTTGTTGCCGATGCTCGCAACGTCATAGACTTGGAAGCCGCCGCGGCCTTCGGCGACATACATATATTCGCCGCGCAGTTGCAGGCAGCGCGCCGCGCCATTGGTGCGCTGGGCG
>CAZHWG010000145.1:0-5047 GCA_964535925.1 uncultured Sphingorhabdus sp. | reverse complement strand
AACAGGCGCTGACCGCGATCGCGCTCATCTTCGCGCTGTTCCTCACCAATCCCGCTCCGATCTGCGTCCTCGACGAGGTCGATGCGCCCCTCGACGACGCCAATATCGAACGCTTCTGTGACCTGCTCGACAAGATGGTCGCCGAAACGCGCACGCGCTACCTCATCGTCACGCACAACGCCGTCACGATGAGCCGTATGCACCGATTGTTCGGCGTAACGATGGTGGAACAGGGCGTCAGCCGGCTGGTCTCGGTCGATCTGGAAGCGGCGGAGGAACTGGTTACGGCGTGAAAGTAGGGCGCTGCCCATTCTTCGTCACCCTGAATCCGTTTCAGGGTCCATAAACTCTGGCCGCGCGCGTGTCTCACAGGGCCGAGCCTATCGATGCTGAACCAATTTCAGGAAGACGCGTTGAATTTTATTCAGCCAGATTCTATCCTCTATCACCATCGAGATATAAAATTTCGCGTGGTTGAAATTTTCGGCTGACCGTGCTACACAATGATCATGACCAAACTCGACAACACCAAATTCTACATTTTCGACAAGTCGCAGGAAACCGCTCTGCGCGGCGGACTGCTCGATGACATCAAGACCGCCGGTCCCGTCGTCCCGACTGATTGCGGCCCGATGGTTCGCATCGAGGACGAGGCCGACGCGGCCTTCCTCGAAAAAGCGCTCGCTTAAGCGCTTCCCACCGCAAGGCAGGCCAATGCGATCAGCAGGCCCTCCGTCCGGTTCGAGCGAAATTTGGCCAATGCATCGTCCCCGCTTGCGGGGTCGAGCGATGCTGCCTGCCAGAAAAGGTGCAGCGCGGCGGGGATAAGCGCGGCGAGTGCGATCCAGTCGCTGCGCACCTGCCAGAACGCCAATAGCCAGAAGCCCAGTGCCGCGGCGTAGCACGACGCGACGCCGAAACGGACGTTGTCGCCCAGCGCGCGCGCGCTCGACCGAATGCCGACCAGCGCGTCGTCTTCGCGGTCCTGCAGCGCGTAGATTGTGTCGTAACCGATCACCCAGAAGACACTGCCGACATAGAGCAGGATCGCGCCGCGCGGCACGCTGCCCGTGACAGCCGCCCAGCCGACCAGCGCACCCCATGAAAACACTAGCCCGAGCCACGCCTGCGGCCACCAGGTGATGCGCTTCATGAACGGATAGGCGGCGACGAGCGCGAGGCTGCCGAGAGCAACGATCTGCGCAAAGCCGCGCAATTGCAGCAGCACGACGAGCCCGATCGCGCACAATAGCGCGAGCCACACCCACGCATTTCTGACCCGCACAGCGCCGCTCGCCAGCGGCCGGCTTGCGGTGCGCGCAACACGCGCGTCGAGGTCGCGATCGACGATATCGTTATAGACGCAGCCCGCACCGCGCATCGCGATCGCACCGATGAGCAGCCAGCCGAACAGCGGCCAGTGGTCGCGAACGCCTCCCGCCAGCGCCAGCCCCCACGCACATGGCCAGTACAGCAGCCACCAACCGATCGGCCGGTCGAACCGCGCGAGCGAGGCGTACGGGCGCGCGGTGCGCGGCAACAAGCCGATCAGCCCTTTGTGTTCGGTATCGGGAAGATCGGTATCGGGGGCCATCGACATCTTCGTAACCGCCCGCGCCGCCATGTCCAGTACGCGATACGGCGCTTGGATCGCGCAGCGCGGCGGGCTAGAGCGCGGCGATGCCCGCCACCCCCGCCTGGCCCCCGTTCAGCGCCCCGCGCCTGTTCGTCGATTGCGACCTCGCGGCGTGCCCGACGCTGACGATCGACGGTGCGCAGGCGCATTATTTGCTCCACGTCATGCGCGCCAAGCCCGGCGACGCGATCAAGTTGTTCGACGACATCTCTGGCGAATATGCCGCGCGCATTGTCGCGACAGGCAAGCGCGACCTGTCGCTGGCGATCGATGGCAAATTACGCGGGCGCGAGCCGGTCCCCGACCTGTGGCTGTGCGCCGCGCCGATCAAGCGCGCGCGCTTCGATTCGATGGCCGAAAAGGCATGCGAACTTGGCGTCGCGCGCTTCGTCCCGGTCGCGACTGCGCGCGCCGTCGTCGACAAGATCAAGCCCGACCGGCTGCGCGCCCGCATGATCGAGGCGGCCGAGCAATGCGAGCGCACCGCGCTGCCCGCACTTGGCGAGCTGACGAAACTGGACGCGCTGCTCGCCGGCTGGCCCGCCGGGCGCACATTGTTTTTCGCCGACGAGCGCGGCGGGGCGCCGTTCACGCAGGCGATCGCCGATCGTCATGGCCCCGCGGCGATCCTGATTGGCCCCGAAGGCGGCTTTACCGATGATGAGAACGCTGCGATCCGCGCCTGTTCGGCCGCAATGTCGGTCTCGCTCGGCCCGCGTATCCTGCGCGCCGAAACCGCCGCGATCGCGGCGATCGCATTATGGATGACGCACGCCGGCGACTGGTGAGGCGCGTATGCGCCCAACGCGAATTGGCTGGCCGCTGCGCGTTTCGCGCCGTAAGGCGGCGTGATGAGTACACGTGGCGCAGCAAGCGAATCCGACCCTGTTATCGAAACGCGCGCGCAGCTGTTGGCGCCGATGATCGGCGGCGAAAAACCCCCGATCGACTGGCGTATCGGCACCGAGCACGAGAAGTTCGTCTATGACCTGAAGACGCATGCCGCCCCGAGCCACGGCGAACCCGGTGGCATCCGCGATTTGCTCCTCGCGCTGACCGAGTTCGGCTGGCAGCCGGTCGAAGAGCGCGGCCCCGACGGCATGTTCAACGTTATCGCGATGAGCGGCCCCGACGGCACCGTAAGCCTCGAGCCCGCCGGGCAACTCGAATTGTCGGGCGCGCCGCTCGAGACGCTGCATCAGACATGCGCCGAGACGGGCCGTCATCTCGACCAGGTCAAGACGATCGGCGCTGCAACGGGCAAGGGATTCCTCGGCCTCGGCATGTGGCCCGACAAGGCGCGCAGCGACCTGCCGATGATGCCCAAGGGCCGCTACAAGATCATGGCCGATCACATGCCGCGCGTCGGCACGCTCGGCCTCGACATGATGCTGCGGACCTGCACGATCCAGGTCAATCTCGACTATCAGTCCGAAGCCGACATGGTGAAGAAATTTCGCGTCGGCCTCGCGCTCCAGCCGCTCGCCACCGCCCTGTTCGCCAACTCACCCTTCACCGAGGGAAAGCCCAACGGCTATCTGTCTTACCGCAGCCATATCTGGTCGGACACCGATCCGCACCGCACCGGCATGCTGCCCTTCGTCTTCGACGACGACTTCGGCTATGATCGCTACGTCGAATATATGCTCGACGTGCCGATGTATTTCGTCTTTCGCGACGGCATCTATCTCGACGCAGCGGGCCTCAGCTTCCGCGATTTCCTAGCCGGAGAACTCTCGATCCTGCCCGGCGAACTGCCGACCGAGAGCGACTGGATCGATCATCTCTCGACCGCCTTTCCCGAGGTGCGCCTGAAAAGCTTCCTCGAAATGCGCGGCGCCGATGGCGGCCCGTGGAACAAGATCTGCGCGCTGCCCGCTTTGTGGGTCGGCCTGCTCTACGATCAGGGCGCGCTCGATGCGGCATGGGACCTCGTCAAGGACTGGAACATCGACGAGCGCGAGGACCTGCGCAACGCAGTGCCCAGGCTCGCGCTCGATGCCGACGTTCCGGGCGGGCGCAAGCTGGGAGAGCTGGCCCGCGAAGTGCTCGCCATCGCCGACCGGGGTCTTGCCGCACGCAATCGCCTCAATTCGATGGGCGACAATGAAACCGGCTTCCTCAATCCGCTGCACGAGATCGTCGCCAGCGGCAAGGTTCCCGCGCAGCGCCTGCTCGATCGCTATCACGGCGAATGGCACGGCGATGTCAGCCGGATTTATACCGAGGAAAGCTTCTAGGGCTCGGGGATCGCCGGCACCGTCGGGGTCAGCGCGATCAGCGGACGGGGGCGCCGGGTAACGAACGCGAACAGCCGCGGGATCGCCCCGTACGCCTGCATCCATTCGTAATATTCGCGGTAGACCGGGTCGCCGAGCAGGTGCTTTTCCTCGGTCTTGGCGCGCCAGTAATAGATCGCGTTGACGCCGAGCAGCAGCGCCGCATTCCGCGCGCCATCGGCCCAGCTCCCCGTCACCGTCAGGAACGGGATCGTCGCCAGCCACCAATAGAGGTTCTTCGAGACATATGCAGGGTGGCGGCTGACGCTGTAGGGCCCGTGCGTCAAAATTCCGCGATGCGTCAGGTTCGAAAAGCGGATGCCGAAAGAGACCGTCGCCCAGCCGTAGATTCCCGTCAGGAACACCAGTGCCGCGCCGACGCTCCACAGCAAGACGGGATAGTTGGCGAACCAGAACGCCCAGTCGCCGGTGTCATATTCGTAGAACAGCGGATCGGTCGTCGCGACCATGATCTGGAACGGCGGATAGCACATCAGCGCCGCGACCCAGCCCGCCAGATAGGGGTTAGCGGTGCGGATATGCGCGTCGAGCGGTCGCATCGTCAGCAGATAGCCGACGGTGGCGAAATGGACGTCGCACAGGAACATCAGCAGGATCGAATAATGCGCCAGCTCGACCGGTCCGCGCAGGACCTGGTCCATCGGCAGCGCGACGAGCTCCATGAAGCCCCACGGCACGATCGAGACCATGAAGGCAAGGAAGAAGCCCTTGACCGCCCATGAACGCAGGTGCCGCGCGATGGCTTGCCGATCGGCCTTCGTCGCCTGTCCGGTGAACAGCTGGCCGAAAGACCAGGCGCCGTCGCGCGGATGGACGAGATAGCGGTCAAGCCAGATGACATAGGGGATCGAAACGATCAGCAGCACCGGCGCGAGGTGCGCGAAGATCTCCATCGAGACGAGATAGGCCCCGCTCCAGTACCAGCGGCCGATCGCATAGATCAGCGCGATGATCCCCCAGGTCGCCCACAGGCCGGCGAGCTTGACGATGCTGATATCGAGGATTTCGTGGACCGGGCGAGGGTTCGTCCAGTCGATGCCGGTCGATGCATGCAGGTGGACCTTGTCGACCAGAAAAGACCACATGACCATCGGCAGGCCGCAGGCAATCA
>CAZHWG010000144.1:0-5051 GCA_964535925.1 uncultured Sphingorhabdus sp. | reverse complement strand
TGGTCGCCCGAGGGCTGAATGCGCGCGCCCGAGATGTTCCGTTTTGCGGCCACGGCGTCGATCGCGTTGACGCTTCTTTCGGCATGCAGCGGCGGCGATCTGCCCGACCAGAAGAAGGGCGGATCCGAAGTTCCCGAATCGCTGCGCGATGCCAAGCTCGCGCAGGCCGCGACGCCGATTCCCGGCGTCACGCCGATGGCCGAACGGACCGCGGTGCTGGGCCTGCTCAACAAGCGCAACGGGCTGACACAAGACATCGAGCTCAAACCCGGCGAGGCGCGGCGGATCGACAAGGTCGTTATCCAGCTGCGCGCGTGCGAAACGACGCCGCCGTGGGAAACGCCGCCCGAGACCGGGGCATTCGTCCGGCTGTTCGTCGCCAACGCCGATAACCAGATGAAGCGCGTGTTTTCGGGCTGGCTGTTCCAGAAACGTCCCGAGCGCAATGTCATCGAGCATCCGATCTACGATGTTTACGTCAAGAGCTGCACGATGACCTTCCCGGGCGTCGCAGCCGAACCGTCGGCCGATGTCGCCATGCCCGCTGCCAAATCGTCGAGCGCGGCAAACGACGCCGCGGCGAACGGCGGCGACGGCGGCAGCGAAGCGCCCGCGGGAACCGAATCGGCGCCCGACACCGCGCAATAGAGTCGCAGGCGATAGGCTTCGCGGTCGATCTCGATCGCTCCCAGCGAAGCGAGATGCGGCGTCATGAACTGGCAATCGAGCAGGGTGAAGCCGCCGACGCGTAGTCGCGCGACGAGATGGGCGAGCGCCACTTTCGACGCGTCGGTCGCACGGCTGACCATCGATTCGCCGAAAAACGCGCCGCCGAGCGTAACCCCGTAAAGTCCGCCGACAAGATCGCCGCCAGCGTTCGGATCGCCGTTCCAGCATTCGATGCTGTGCGCGTGGCCGATGGCGTGGAGCGCGGCATAACTGCGCTCGATCTCGCCGCTAATCCACGTCGATGGGCGGTCGGGCGCGGCTTCGGCGCACAGGGCGACGACGCGGCCGAAGGCGCGGTCGGCGGTGACGACGAAGCGGTCGGCGGCGAGCGTTTTCCTGAGCGAGCGCGAGGGCCGGAAGCTGTCGAGCGGGAGGATCGCCCGGCGTTCGGGCTCGACCCAGAACACCTCTTCGTCGTGACGATCGTCGGACATCGGGAAGATGCCCATCGCATAAGCGCGCAGCAGCAGATCGGGAGCGAGCGTCATAGCGCCCGCTTGCCGACTTGGCCCGGCGACCGCAATGACTAAATCGGTGCGCTAGCGGCTTGAATCCGAGCGCACACGGGGCTATGCGCCGTCGCCGCTGCAGGAGTGTAGCTCAGTTGGTAGAGCATCGGTCTCCAAAACCGAGGGCCCACGGTTCGAGTCCGTGCACTCCTGCCATCGCATCGCGCGGCGCGGCGCGCGTATCTTCGCTACGCGAATCGCTGAACCTGCCGAGGCGTCCTTCATGACCCAGATCGCGCTTATCGTCGGCAATACCGGGGCGGGCAAATCGACCTATGCCGCCCGGCTCTCCGCGGATACGGGCGCGCATGTCTTTACCGTCGACGAGTGGATGGCGACGCTGTTCCAAGCCGACATGCCCGATCCGCCCAGTTACGAATGGGCGCTCGAACGGACCCGCCGCATCGATCGTCAGGTCGTCGCCGAAGCCCTGCGTCTGGCCGACCGCGGAATGCCGGTCCTGCTCGATCTCGGCTTTTTCGGTCGCGAACATCGCGACCGCACGCGCGCCGCGATTCACGCAGGCGGGCATGATCCGGTGATCCATTATCTCGACGTCGATAAGGACACGCGTTGGCGGCGGGTCGCCGCGCGCAATGCGTCGCGCGGCGAAACGTTCGCGTTCGAAGTCGATCGCGCGACCTTCGATTTTTGCGAAACGATCTTCGAACCGCCAGACTCCGACGAGTTGGTCGATGCGATGATCGTATAGAGCGTCCACGCGTCTCGCGCCTTGCATTGCGGCGACGGCGTCGTTAAGTGCGCCTCCACGCGGACATGGGATGCTGACGCTTCCCCGGCCCCGGTCTCGACCGGAGCGGGGGGCGGCGCATATCCCGGAAACGTCCGCATAACGCATTTTCAAAAGGTCGCGATTACGGTGGCAAGGGTCAATCCAGGCGAATTTATCCGGCAGGTCCGGGCCGAGACGGCGAAGGTCGTCTGGCCGACCGGGCCCGACACGATGCGCACCGCAATCATGGTGCTGATCATGACGGCGTTGCTCGGTTTGTTCTTCCTTGGCGTCGACTCGGTGTTCAGCTGGATCGTCTCGGGCCTCATCGCCCTCGCTTCCTAAAGTCACGGATAAAGCACCTATGTCGCGCTGGTACATCATTCACGCCTATTCGGGTTTCGAAGGCAAGGTTCGCGACGCGATCCTGTCCGAAGCCAAGCGGCTCGGCCTCGAGCATCTCGTAGAGGACGTCGAGGTACCGACCGAGACCGTCACCGAGGTGCGCCGCGGCAAGAAGGTCCAGTCCGAACGCAAGTTCTTCCCGGGTTATGTCCTCGCCAAGCTGGCAATGAACGACGACGTCTATCACCTTGTCAAGAATACGCCCAAGGTCACCGGATTCCTGGGATCGAGCGGCAAGCCGATCCCGATCACCGAGGCCGAAGCGGCGCGCATTCTCGATTCGAAGGAAGAGGCAGCGGCAAAGCCCAAGACGCAGATCCGCGTCGATTACGAGATCGGCGATCAGGTCAAGGTGCTCGACGGTCCGTTCGCCAGTTTCAACGGCGTCGTCGAGGAACTCGATTTCGACAAGGCCAAGGTCAAGGTGTCGGTGTCGATCTTCGGGCGCGCCACGCCGGTCGAACTCGATTTCGAGCAGGTCGAACTGGCCAAGTAATTTCCCGGGGCTTCGGCCCCGCGAAACGCTCCCTCGGGAGCATCCGTGCGGGAGGATGGGGTGATGCCCGTCTGTTTGACCGCTTAACATGATCCGCCTGCGCGCAAGTCAGTGGCGGAGACAGTGAGAAAGGAGCCATTTTATGGCGAAGAAAATTACCGGCTATATCAAGCTGCAGGTACCCGCGGGGACGGCCAACCCGTCGCCGCCGATCGGCCCGGCCCTGGGCCAGCGCGGCGTCAACATCATGGAATTCTGCAAGGCGTTCAACGCCGCGACGCAGGACCTTGAAAAGAACATGCCGATCCCGACCACGATCACCGTGTTCGCCGATCGCAGCTTCACCTTCACGACCAAGTCGCCCCCGGCGAGCTTCCTGATCAAGAAGGCCGCCAAGCTGAAATCGGGTTCGAAGGAGCCCGGCAAGATTTCGGCCGGAACGATCAAGCGTTCGCAGCTCAGCGAAATCGCCGAGCAGAAAATGGCTGATCTCAACGCCAACAATATCGAGCAGGCAACGAAGATCATCGAAGGCAGCGCCCGTTCGATGGGCCTCGAAGTGGTGGAGGGCTAAGATCATGGCAAAGCTAACCAAGAAGCAGCAGGCCGTCGCCAAGCTCGACGCCGAGAAGCTCTATGACGTCGCCGAGGCGATCAAGACGCTCAAGGAACATGCCTCGAAGAAGTTCGACGAGACGATCGAGGTCGCAATGAACCTCGGCGTCGATCCGCGCCACGCCGACCAGATGGTCCGCGGCGTCGTCACATTGCCTTCGGGCACCGGCAAGGACGTCAAGGTTGCCGTCTTCGCCCGCGGCGACAAGGCCGATGAGGCCAAGGCCGCCGGTGCCGACGTCGTCGGTGCCGAGGACCTGATGGAAGCCATGCAGAATGGCGACCTCGATTACGGCCGCGTCATCGCGACGCCCGACATGATGGGTGTCGTAGGCCGCCTCGGTAAGGTCCTGGGTCCCAAGGGCCTGATGCCGAATCCGAAGCTCGGCACGGTCACTCCCAATGTCGCGCAGGCGGTCAAGGACGCCAAGGGCGGCCAGATCGAGTTCCGCGTCGAAAAGCAGGGCATCGTCCACGCCGGTATCGGCAAGGCGAGCTTCTCCGACGCCGACATCAAGAAGAACGCCGAGGCATTCTTCGACGCGATCGCCAAGGCCAAGCCGGCCGGCTCGAAGGGCCGCTACATCCGCAAGGTCACGCTGACCAGCTCGATGGGTCCCGGCCTCAGGATCGACACCGCGGGAATCGCGGGCGCGTAAGGGCTTTCGTCTAAGCTATGCCTTGGACGAACGAGACATGAAGGGGCCGGGGGTGCGAACCTCCGGCCCTTTTTCATGCGTGGTACTCGCGACTGTCCTGCGGCGCCTGCGCCCGGTCGTCTCGTCCGTAGTCGCGCGTAACGGCCGCGATGCGCAGGCGGTAGTCGGTGAAGACGCCGGCGCGGCCGCGCGCCTGCGTAGCGCGATGCGATGGCCGATTGCGCCACCGGGCGACCGCCGCCTCGTCTTCGAAGAACGACAGCGACAAAAGCTTCGAAGGGTCGGCCAGGCTCTGGAACCGCTCGACTGAAATGAACCCTTCGATCGCGTCGAGTTCGGGACGCAGCGCCGCGGCGAGGTCGAGATAGTGGTCCTCGTGACCCGGGGCAGGCCACGCTTCGAAGATGACCGCAATCATGGCTTCACCAAGGGGGAGTGCGGGGCCGATACCAAGGTTAAGAAGCGCCGATCCTCGCGCCGGATAAAGCGATTCTTGGCGGCGAATTCGTAATTCTCGCGGCCAAGTGGGTCGGCGGCGAGGCGTGCGCGATACGCCTGGTAGGCGGTCAGGTCGGGCAAGGTATAAACGCCGTAAGCGAGTGTCGCGGAGCCTTCGTGTGGCGCGAAATATCCAATCAGGTCGGCGCCGCAACGTGGGATCGCTTCGCCCCAGTTGCGTGCATAGGTTGCAAATGCATCCCGCTCGAACGGATCGATCTCGTATTCGATGAAACAGGTAATCACGGTCATACTCCTTCTGGTGGATGGCGAGCTGATAGAGAATTGACGCGGAGCAATGCTTCGATGAAGATCGAACTATGAAGGAGCTTCCCGACATCGCATTGATAGGATCGCTGATCGGCGACCCGGCGCGCGGGGTCACGCACTTCCTGGGCGTGCCGGCG
>CAZHWG010000143.1:0-5052 GCA_964535925.1 uncultured Sphingorhabdus sp. | reverse complement strand
AGGACGTCGATCGCATTGTCGCCAAGCGGGAGGCGATGCGATGATGCGCCGGATATTGCTCGTCGCGCTGTTCGTTGCCGCGCCGCTTTCCGCGCAGGATGCGGTACCGCCAGCCGAATATGCCTATCGCCAGTTGCCTGATGCGCGCGCCGAGGCCGAGGCGCAGGCGTTGATGGAGACGTTGCGCTGCCTCGTCTGTCAGGGCCAGTCGATCGCCGACAGCGACGCAGCGCTGGCGGGCGACATGCGCAGCCTGGTGCGGCAGCGGATCGCCGCCGGCGAGACCCCCGATCAGGTACGCGCCTGGCTGATCGAGCGCTATGGCGACTGGGTCAGCTACGACCCGCCGCTCAGCCCTGCGACCTGGCCGTTGTGGGCGGCGCCGATCGCGTTGCTCGGTCTCGGCGGGTGGCTCGCCGCTCGCAAACTGCGGCGCAAGCGCGCAGACACGGGAGACGCGGCATGATCGGCTTGCTGGTCGTCGGCCTGGCGGTCCTGGCGCTACTTGCCTTTGCCGCGCGACGCTGGTTGCCGTCACCCACCTACCTGCCGCTTGCCGCGGCGCTGTCGCTCGGCCTCGCCGGCTATGTCTGGCAGGGACGGCCGGCCTTGCCCGGCGCGCCGGTCGAGCGCGTCGAAACCGCGCAGACGTCGGGCGAGCGGATCGACAAGCCGTTGATGGGCATGGTCCGCCGGCTCGATGCGGCGACCAACTGGCTGATGCTGTCCGACAGCCTCGCGCGCGGCGGCGACAACGAGGGCGCGGCCAAGGTGCTCGCCAAGGCGACCAAGCTCTATCCGCAAAGCGCCGACCTGTGGGTCGGCTATGGCGCTGCCTTGCTCGCGCATTCGGACGGCCAGGCGACGCGCGCGAGCGACATCGCCTTCGCCGAGGCGCGTCGCCGCGACCCCGGGCATCCCGGGCCCGATTTCTACGAGGGGATCGCCGCGGTTCGCGCGGGCGACCTTGACGAGGCCGAGCGGCTGTGGTCGCGCGTCTACCAGCGAACCGAGGGAGCGGCAGCATGGCGGCAGGATCTCGCCGCGCGGCTGACGTTGGTCCGCGCGCTGATCGCGCAACGCGACCGCGAAGCGAAATCCCCTCGGCCGAGCGATAGCGCCACCGGCGCCAGACAATGACAATTGCTTGTCGCGCCGCGCTGCAGCATGATACGGGCGCGCGCCGTCTCACGCGGCATGTCTCTGGGGCTCGTCGATGACCACCGCCAACATGGAAAACGCCGCGCCCGCGTCTTCGAACGATTCGCCGCTGCACGCCGGTCATGGCCATGGTCATGGCAGCGACCCCATGCTCAAGCTGGCGGTCAGCGCGATCGGCATCGTCTTCGGCGACATCGGCACCAGCCCGCTTTACGCTTTTCGCGAGACGTTCGCCGGCCATCACAAGCTCGACCTCGATCCGCTCCATATCTACGGCGTCGTTAGCCTGATGTTCTGGTCGATGATGCTCGTCGTGACGATCAAGTACGTGTCGATCATCATGCGCGCCGACAACAAGGGCGAGGGCGGAAGCCTGGCGTTGCTCGCGCTGGTCGGGCGACGGACGCGCAACATGCGCTGGTCGACCGGCCTGGTCCTGCTTGGCGTCTTCGCGACCGCGCTGTTCTACGGCGATTCGATGATCACCCCGGCGGTGTCTGTGCTCGGCGCGGTCGAGGGTATTTCGGTCTACAGCCCGGCGCTGTCGGGGGTCATTGTGCCGCTCGCGGTGTTCATTCTCGTCTTCCTGTTTTTTATCCAGAGCAAGGGTAGCGCCAAGGTCGGCGCCTTCTTCGGCCCGATCATGCTGCTCTATTTCAGCGTCATAACGACGCTCGGGATCATCAGCATCGTCCAGACTCCAGCGATTCTGACCGCCTTTTCACCGCATTATGCGATCATGTTCTTCGTTTCCGATCCGCTCGCCGGCTTCCTTTCGCTCGGCACCGTCGTGCTCGCCGTTACCGGTGCCGAAGCGCTCTATTCGGACATGGGCCATTTCGGCCGCAAGCCGATCGGATTGAGCTGGCTGGTCTTCGTCCTGCCCGCATTGATGATGAACTATATGGGGCAGGCGGCGCTGTTGCTGCGCAACCCGCTCGCGCTCGAAAGCCCGTTCTACCGCCTCGCTCCCGACTGGTTCCAGATCCCGCTGATCATCATCGCGACGCTGGCAGCGATCATCGCTTCGCAGGCGGTCATATCGGGCGCTTTCTCGGTTACCCAACAGGCGATCCAGCTGGGCTTCATGCCGCGTCTGCGCATCGAACACACCAGCGCCAAGACTGCCGGACAGATCTACATTCCGAGCGTCAACTGGGCGCTGATGGTGATGGTGATCGTTCTCGTCCTCGTCTTCCGTTCGTCGTCGAACCTGACCAGCGCCTATGGCATCGCGGTGACCGGCGCGATGTTCATCGACACCTGCCTGCTGACCGTGCTGGTGCTCTATATGTGGCGCTGGAAGAAGCGCTATGCGCTGCCGCTGCTCGGCATATTCTTCCTCGTCGACGGCGCCTATCTGGCAGCCAACCTGACGAAGATCCCCGATGGCGGCTGGTTCCCGCTGACCGTCGGCTTCGTCATCTTCACGCTGCTCACGACCTGGGCGGCGGGACGCACGCTGATGCGCGAGAGGATGCGCGAACTGGCGATGCCGATCCCGGTGTTCGTGAAATCGGCGGCCAATTCGGCGGCGCGCGTGCCCGGCACCGCGGTGTTCATGACGAGCACCGCGTCGGGCGTTCCGCACGCCTTGCTGCACAACCTCAAGCACAACAAGGTGCT
Organism: uncultured Sphingorhabdus sp.; assembly: GCA_964535925.1. Lineage (GTDB taxonomy): Bacteria > Pseudomonadota > Alphaproteobacteria > Sphingomonadales > Sphingomonadaceae > Flavisphingopyxis. The sequence continues at coordinate 2,265 of CAZHWG010000143.1, read as the reverse complement.
TCACGAGCGTGTCATCCTGTTGACCGTCAAAATCGCCGACGAACCTTATGTCGGTGGCGACCACCGCGTCGAGCACGAGGACCTTGGCAAGGGCTTCCATCGCCTCGTGCTGCGCTATGGCTTCATGGAGCAGCCCGACGTGCCCGAGGCGCTCGCGCGGATCACCGCGTGCGGGGCGCCGTTCCGGATGATGGAAACCAGCTTCTTCCTGTCGCGCCAGACGCTGCTCGCGTCGAAGAAGCCAGCGATGCCGCTGTGGCGCGAAAAGCTGTTCGCGTGGATGCTGCGCAATGCAGAAAGCGCGATGGAGTTCTTCCGCCTGCCGACCAATCGCGTCGTCGAACTGGGCAGCCAGCTCGAAATCTGAGGGCGCGTCAGGCGAGCATATTGCGCGCCTTTTCGACGAACCTCGCCGCATCGTCGTCGGTCTTGACCGCGCGCGGGGGCACCTGCATCGCGCGGAGCACCGCGGGGCGGTCCTTGATGCGGTCGTGCCAGGCCTTGAGCGCCGGGTGGCGGTCGAGCGTCAGGTCGGGCCAGCCGTGCGCGGCGACCCACGGCCAGGCGGCCATGTCGGCAATGGTGTATTCGTCCCCCGCGAGCCATTCATTGGCGGCGAGCTGCACCTCCATGACGTCGAACAGGCGATAGCTTTCGCGCTCATAGCGTTCGATTGCGGCGGGGATCGTCTCGGGGAAGTATTTCTTGAACACGTTGAGCTGGCCCATCATCGGGCCGAGACCGCCCATTTGCCACATCAGCCACTGGATCGTGCGGCTGCGCGCCTGCGGTTCAGACGGAAGGAAGCGGCCCGTTTGCTCGGCAAGATAAAGCAGGATCGCGCCCGATTCGAAGACAGCAAAGCCGCCTTCGACAGTGCGGTCGACGATCGCGGGGATGCGGCCATTGGGATTGATCTTGAGGAAATCCGGCTGCTTCTGCTCGGCCGCGCCAAGGTCAATGAAATGGGGCGTGTAATCGAGGCCCGCCTCTTCGAGGAAGATCGCGACCTTGTATCCGTTAGGCGTGGCGGCGGTGTAGAAATCGATCATGCAGGCTCCTCACGGGATCGAAGTTGATCCGTTGCGGTTGAAATATGGCGCCCCGTCCAATCCTTGGGCTATATCAACGAGGTGGGGCGTCGGGCGCGAATAACAAGCGCTCGACGACGACGCGGAGGGAGGAGACGCCATGACGGGGAAGAGCAGCACATCGCTTCCTTCGGGGTCGGCCCTGCTTGTTGGCATCCCCTCGCACCTGCTCGACGATGACCCCTTGTCGGCCAGCCTGCGGCGCATGGGGCTGTCGCCGGGCCATCCCCAGGATGTCGCGTATGACGGGGTGGCGGCGCGCGAATGGGCGATCGGCTTTGCCGAGTGCCCGATGCGCGTGACCCGGATCGTACCAACCGGGGCGATGGCGGCGGCACTGTCGGGCCGCTATCCCGGACTTGGTAACCGGGATTTCGCGCCTCCAGAAGAGCGCGCCGTCATATTGAGCTGGCACGAGGCGGCGCTGCGGATGCCCGATGGCGATCTCGAAACGATCCTCACGACGCTGGCCTTGCTATCGGCCTTCCTGTTTCCGCGGTTGATCCAGTGGTGCCCCGCCGGACTATGGTCCGAGGCACCCGAAATCACGCGCGGAATCGAGAAATATCTCGGCGGTGCCCCGCTTCCGGTGCTCCATCTGGTCGGCTTCGAGCGAGCGAGCGGAGGGGGCGAGGCCCGCCTTGCGACGCGCGGACTTGGAGTTTTTACCGGTCAGGAGCTCAGCGCCGACGCCACCCAGCTGGGCGCGGCGGAGACGGTGCGGCGGCTCGCCCGACTGGTCCTCGACATGATCGAAAACGGTCCCGTGCTGCGCAGCATGACGATCGACGGGCTGCTCCCGGGCGAAACGATCGTGCTCAGCCCGAAGCCGAGGGCCGACGGAGACGATCTCGTCGATATCGCAATCGATCCGGCATAGGGGCCGAGTTTGGAGAACGACGGGTCGATCGAGCAACGTACGCCTTCGATTCCGGCAGTACGCTGGTCCGTGCGAACGCCGACGCGGCCCGGCTTCCAGCGCCACCACATCCTGCCCGCCGGATTGCTCCGCCGCCGCCAGTTCAGGCGCTTTTTTGCATGGCTCTCGCTCTACGGTTTTGCCATCAACCGCTTTTCGAGCAACGGGATATTGCTCCCGGCGAGCGGCATCGATGCGCGCCGGACCAGGCGCGCGCTCCATCGCGGGCCGCACCCGGGATATAGCGACATCGTC
>CAZHWG010000142.1:0-5060 GCA_964535925.1 uncultured Sphingorhabdus sp. | reverse complement strand
CGTCGCCGGTTTCGGCGATGTCGGCAAGGGCAGCGACGCGGCGCTGCCCTTGCCGACATCGCCGAAACCGGCGACGCAGGCGACCTTGCCCGAAAGCATGACGTCGGTGGCGCGGCGGATCGCGTCGACCAGGCTCTCGCGACAACCGTAGAGATTGTCGAACTTGGACTTGGTGACCGAGTCGTTGACGTTGATCGCGGGGAACGGCAGCTTGCCCTTCTTGGCGAGCTCGTAAAGGCGGTGAACGCCGGTGGTGGTCTCTTCCGACACGCCCTTGATCGCGGCGACGGTCTTGGTGAGATAGCCGGGGCGTTCGGCGAGGAAGCGCTTGAGCGTTGCGGCGAACACCTCTTCTTCTTCGTTCTCGGGGGTGAACAACTCTTCGCCTGCTTCGACGCGCGCCCCCCACAGGGCGAACATGGTGGCGTCGCCGCCGTCGTCCAGGATCAGGTTGCAGGTCTGGCCATCGCCGTCCTTTTCCCAGTCGAAGATGCGCGCGGCGTATTCCCAATATTCCTCGAGCGTCTCGCCCTTGACCGCGAAGACGGGCACGCCAGTCTTGGCGATCGCGGCGGCGGCATGGTCCTGCGTCGAGAAGATGTTGCACGATGCCCAGCGGACTTCTGCTCCGAGCGCAGTCAGCGTCTCGATCAGCACGGCGGTCTGGATCGTCATGTGGAGCGAGCCGGTGATGCGCGCGCCCTTGAGAGGCTTCTTCGCGCCGAATTCCTCGCGCAGCGACATCAGGCCGGGCATTTCGGTTTCGGCGATGTCGATTTCCTTGCGACCGAAATCGGCGAGGGAAATGTCGGTGATGACGTAGTCGCGGTCGAGTGTGTCGGCGGTGGCCATAACGGGCTCCTGATTCAATGGCGAAGATGCCGTGCAGCGCGAGCGTCGCGCAAGCGACGGCGGTTCGGGCGCGCCTTTAGCCAAGGACGCCCAGAACTGCAATATAAAGATTTCTTTATATCACCCGTTTCAACGCGTTTCGGCCGATGTACGTCGAATCGATCATGCCGATCCGGCGGCCGAGGCAATCCGGTCGGCATCGATTCCCTGGACGGCAAAGGTTGCGCCCCAGTTGTCGCGCGGCGGTTCGCGATAGAAGCAGCGCTCGTCATAATCGCCGATATGCCATGCGTTGGCGGCGATCTCGCCTTCGAGCTGCCCGGCGCCCCAACCGGCATAGCCCAAGGCGAGCAACCAGTCGCGCGGCCCCTCGCCTGCCGCAATTGCCCGCAATGTCTCGATCGACGCGCTGAGCGTCCAGTGTCCGGCGACCTTCAGCGCGCCGGGAGTGTCCCAGTCGTCGCCGTGCAGGATGAAGCCCCTTTGTGGCTCGACCGGGCCGCCGAACAGCACAGGCTGGTCAAAGCGTTGCGCCGTTGGGATGTCGAATTGCGCGAAAACATCGCCGACAGTCATGCCTTCGATCGGTGAGCCGATATCGATACCGAGTGCGCCCTCGTCGTCGTGCGAGCACATCGCGATGACCGAATGATGGAAACGCGGATCGCCGATTGTCGGCAAGGCCAGCAGGAGATGGCCGGCGAGCTGGTCGAGGGCACTCATGTCACCAAGATAAGGCGTATGACGGGTAAAGCTAGGCCCGGCGCAATCGGTGCCCCTTGATAATCGGCACCACGCTCACGAAATTGGCCCGCAACGGGTCGATGCGTCCGCCCGTCCTCAAACATCCAGGAGACAGTTTCATGGCGATCGAACAAGGCCAGAATATTCCCGAAACCACGTTGGTCAAGGTTACCCCAGATGGCCCGCAGCAGGTCAAGAGCAACGAATTCTTCGCGGGACGCAAGGTCGCGCTGTTCTCTGTCCCGGGAGCGTTCACCCCGACCTGTTCGGCCAAGCACCTGCCCAGCTTCGTCGAAAAGGCCGATGCGCTGCGCGCCAAGGGGATCGACGAAATCGCTTGCACCGCCGTCAACGATCCCTTCGTCATGGGCGCGTGGAACGCCGCCGACGGATCTCAGGACATCACCATGCTCGCCGACGGCAATGGCGATTTTGCCAAGGCGCTGGGTCTTGAAATGGACGGCACGGCGTTCGGTCTGGGCCACCGCGGCCAGCGGTTTTCGATGGTCGTCGACAACGGCGTGGTCACCCAGCTCAACGTCGAAGCGCCCGGCGAGTATCGCGTGAGCAGCGCCGAATGCATGCTCGACCAGCTCTGACAACCGAACTGCGCAACGGGGGGCAGGCAGGGTGTCAGCCCCCCGTGACAGGCGCGGCGAAACCCCTTATGCGCGGTTCATGACAGACACCAAAAAGATCCTGCGCGACCTGCAGGACGCCTACGACCGCTCCATCGACAATTTGCGCAAGGCGATTGCCGCCTTCGTCACCGACGGGACCATCCCCGATCCGGCTCGGCGGACCGACGGCAGCTTCGCCTATCCACAATTGCGCATCACCTATGCGGGCGAAGAGAACGAGGCGGTCCACAATCTCGCCTTCGGTCGGCTCGAAAAGCCGGGCGTCTATGTGACGACGGTAACGCATCCCGAACTGTTCGGCGATTATCTGTCCGAGCAAATCGACCTACTCACACAGCAATATAAGATCAGCGTAGAAGTCACTCCGAGCAAGCAGGAAATTCCCTTCCCCTACGTCCTCGAACCGTCGGGCGACTATGAAATGGGCGATGTCCGGCCGCTCGACCTCGCGCGGCATTTTCCGACGACCGAGCTTGCCGATATCGGCGACGAGATCGCCGACGGCCAGTTCAACATCTTTGCCAATCAGCACCCGCTGGCGCTGTTCGATGCCCTGCGCACCGATTTCAGCCTCGCGCGGCTGCGACATTACACCGGTACGCCGCCCGAGCACGTCCAGCGCTATGTCCTGTTCACCAACTATCACCGCTATGTCGACGAGTTCGTCGACTGGGCCTGCGGCCAGATCGGCAAGGGCAAATACACCGCTTTGTCGGGCGCCGGCGGCCTTTACACCGAAACCAACGAAGCCGATCCGTCGCGTTTGGTCGCCGACAGCGCATGGCGGCGACACCAGATGCCCGCCTATCACCTGATCGGCGAGAATCGCAGCGGCATCACGCTGGTTAACATCGGCGTGGGTCCGTCGAACGCCAAGACGATCACCGACCATCTCGCGGTTCTGCGCCCCGAAGCGTGGCTGATGATCGGCCATTGCGGCGGCCTACGCACCACGCAGCGCATCGGCAACTATGTCCGCGCAACCGTCTTTCTGCGCGACGACCACATCCTCGACGACGTGCTGCCGCCCGAAATCCCGATCCCGCCGATTGCCGAGGTCCAGCAGGCGCTAGCCGCGGCCGCGGGCGATGTCGAAGGCGCGCACGGTGCCGAGCTCAAGAAGCGCATGCGCACCGGCACGATCGTGACGACCGACGATCGCAATTGGGAACTGCGCTATACGCGCTCGGCCTTGCGCTTTTCGCTATCGCGCGCGGTCGGGATCGACATGGAATCGGCGACGATCGCCGCGCAGGGCTATCGCTTTCGCGTTCCCTACGGGACCTTGCTGTGCGTCAGCGACAAGCCGCTCCACGGCGAACTCAAGCTGCCGGGGCAAGCCAACCGTTTCTACGAACAGGCGATCGCCGCACACATGCAGATCGGCATCCGCACCTGCGAAATGCTGCGCGACGACGGCGCCAAACTCCATAGCCGCAAGCTGCGCGCGTTCAACGAGCCGCCCTTCCGCTAGGGCTTGACGACTTCCGAAAACGCGACGGCAATCGAATCGAAGGTTTTGATCTCGATCCTGATATTGCCCGCAAAGGTTCCATAGTCGCAGATGATGTAGCGCTGGACGTAGAGGCTGCCGTCACTCAGCACGCCGGCCTTGATGAAGCTGTATTTGTTTTCGAAGTCTGACAGCACCTTCAACAGCTTGGCATCCGACCACCCCTGGGGGCGATCCCAGGCGGCCATGATATTGAGACCGACGCAGTCGCTGCCATCGGTACAGGCGACGGGCTGGTAAACGGCGATCAGTCCCGATTCCATCTCCGCGCGAACAAAGGGCTTTCCATTGTCATCCAGAACGCTCGTCTTCGCGCCGAGCCCCCGGAGGACCGACTGGACGTTCTCCAGGGTAAAGGCCTTGACCGGCGTCGTGTCATTCAGCGCCTGTGCACTCGCCGGGCTCGCTGTTGCCAAGAGCATCGGCGCCAGTGTTGCCACCGAACCCTTGAGTGTTGCACGCATCATAATATTTCCCCACCCAAGAACGGTGTCCGCTTTCCCCAATTGAAAAGGCTTTGGAAAGCTACAGCGCCATGCGCAAAGGTCAATCTCCCGTTGCATCCCTCACGAGCAGGCACGGATAGCGTGCCATTTCCGGGCACAGGCTCGGCAAACCTCTAGGCTGAGCGTGACCATCCACTGCGCAACGTAGATGCGCCGGTCGCCCGACGCATTCCGCCGATAGCAGCGGCAGTGAGGTTAATGGCCCTTCGCCACCTCGTTGGACGACGGCAAAGTCACCAGCCGGTCGTCTGCCCCTTGTTCTGTTCGTCGAGCCAGGCCTTAAGCGGCGCAAAATACTCGACCATCGCCTCGCCCGACATTTCGCGGCTTCCGGTAAAGGCTTCAAGCGCGTCGGGCCATGGCTTCGAGGCACCCATTTCGAGCATAGCATTGAGCCGTTCGCCGACCTCCTTGTCGCCGAAGAACGAACAGCGGTGCAGCGGCCCCTCCCAGCCTGCCTGGTCGCATGCCGCCTTGTAGAACTGGAACTGGAGGATGCGGGCGAGGAAATAGCGCGTGTACGGCGTATTGCCGGGAATGTGGTATTTCGCGCCCGGATCGAAGGCATCGGCGGGACGCGCGACGGGCGGAGTGATCCCCTGATACTCGCGGCGGAGCTCGGTCCAGGCGGTGTTGTAGTCGGCGGGCTTGATATCGCCCGCGAACACGCCCCAGCGCCATTTGTCGACGAGCAGGCCGAACGGCAGGAAGGCGACCTTGTCCATCGCCTGGCGCAGCAGCAGGCCGATATCCTTGTCGGCGCTCGGCACCTCCTTCTTGTCGAGCAGGCCGATGTCGACGAGA
>CAZHWG010000141.1:0-5065 GCA_964535925.1 uncultured Sphingorhabdus sp. | reverse complement strand
CCTTGAAGTCCATGTCGCCGAGGTGATCCTCGTCGCCGAGGATGTCGGTCAGCACGGTGTAGTCGTCACCTTCGAGGATCAGGCCCATCGCGATGCCCGAAACCGGACGCTTCAACGGAACGCCGGCGTCCATCATCGACAGACAACCGCCGCAAACGGTCGCCATCGACGACGAACCGTTCGATTCGGTGATGTCCGACAGAACGCGGATCGTGTACGGGAAATCTTCCTTGCTCGGCAGCATCGGACGCAGCGCACGATAGGCGAGCTTGCCGTGGCCGGTCTCGCGGCGGCTGGTGAAGCCGAAGCGACCAACTTCGCCGACCGAATAGGGCGGGAAATTATAGTGCAGCATGAAGGGCGTGTACGACAGGCCGTCGAGGCCGTCGATCATCTGCTCGGCATCCTTGGTGCCCAGCGTGGTCGTGCAGATCGCCTGCGTCTCACCGCGGGTGAACAGCGCCGAACCATGCGTGCGCGGCAGGAAGCCGGTCATGCATTCGATCGGGCGAACCTCGTTGGTCTTGCGACCGTCGATCCGCTGACCGTTCTTGAGGATCGCCCCGCGCACGATTTCGGCTTCGAGCTTCTTGACGAGCTTCATGCCCGCCATCTGCGTCTGGCCGTCGGCGTCGGCGAAATGCTCCTTCGCCTTGGCGCGGACGAGGTTGAGCGCGTCCGAACGCTTCGACTTGTCGGTCATCTTGTAGGCAGCGGCGATATCGTCGCCGACGATGTCGCGCAGCTGCGCCTTCATCCCCGACAGATCGGCACCGGTGTCGACTTCCCAAGGATCCTTAGCAGCCTGTTCGGCAAGCTCGATGATCGCATCGACGACGGTGCGCGATGCGTCATGCGCGAACATGACGGCGCCGAGCATTTCCTCTTCGGAAAGCTCCTTGGCTTCCGATTCGACCATCATCACGGCATCGCGCGTGGCGGCGACGACGAGGTCGAGACGGCCTTCGGCGCACTCTTCCATGCTCGGGTTGAGGCTGTATTCGCCATCCTTGAAGCCGACGCGTGCGGCGCCGATCGGGCCCATGAAGGGAAGACCCGAAATGGTCAGCGCGGCCGATGCCGCGATCATCGCGACGATATCGGGCTCGGTCTCGCCGTCATACGACAGGACCTGGCAGATCACGTTGATTTCGTTGTAGAAACCTTCGGGGAACAGCGGGCGAACGGGACGATCGATCAGGCGGCTGGTCAGCGTTTCCTTTTCGGTCGCGCGGCCTTCGCGCTTGAAGAAGCCACCCGGAATGCGTCCGGCGGCCGAGAATTTTTCCTGGTAGTGGACGGTGAGCGGGAAGAAGTCCTGCCCCTCGCGGACCGACTTGGCAGCGGTCACGGCGCACAGCACCACGGTTTCGCCGAGCGTGGCGAGCACCGCGCCGTCGGCCTGGCGGGCGATCCGCCCGGTTTCGAGCGTCAGCGTCTTGCCGCCGAGCTCGGTCGTTACAGTCTTGATATCGAACATTTGGTTTCCTTCCACCCGGCCGCCCAATGCGTGTCCGGGGTCGTGTCGGCAGGCGAGACCGGCCTGCGAGCGGTACGGGACCGACTTGCCGGTCCCTTGAATGACGCCGACGCACCGGATTGTGCGCGGCGTCGTTGATAAACGAACGGCCCCGGAAGCCCGGAGCCGTTCATTCGACGAAGCTTACTTGCGCAAGCCCAATTTGGCGATGAGGTCGGTATAGCGGCCCTCATCCTTCTTCTTGAGATAGTCGAGCAGCGAGCGGCGCTTGTTGACCATCATCAGGAGACCACGGCGGCTGTGATTGTCCTTGTGGTTGTCCTTGAAATGGCCGGTCAGGTTGTTGATGCGCTCGGTAATGATCGCGACCTGGACTTCGGGTGAACCCGTATCGCCTTTTTCGCGGCCATGTTCCTTGATCAGCGCTTCCTTGCGCTCTGCGGTAATCGACATGCAATTCTTTCCTTCGACATCGAGTCAGTGATTGAAATTGAAGCCTCGAACGACACGGACATTCCCGCGGCTTAGCTCGACCAGCGCTACCGGACCGTTATCGTCCTTCGCGCAATAGAGCCCGTTTTCGGCTTGCATTCCGGCTAACACGCGACCCTGTCGGATCGCCCCCGCGTCGCCGGAAGAAAGGGAAAGGGCCGGGATGTCGTCCAGCCCCGCCTCGAACGGCAGGATAAGCGTGTCTAGGGCGCGCGCATTAGCGGCATCGGCCCAATTGTCCAGTGAAATCGCGTCGGCAAGGCTGAACGGCCCCGCCTTCGTACGGCGTAACATGGTGACGTGACCGACGCTATTCAAGGCAAGGGCGATGTCGCGCGCGAGGCTGCGGATATAGGTCCCCTTGGATACGTGGGCGCTCAGGGTGACGCTGTCGAGCCGTTCGCCTGCCCCCGCCGGCATGACGATATCGAGCGAATGGACCGTGACGCCGCGCGTCTTCATCTCGACCTCCTGGCCGGCGCGGGCGAGGTCGTAGGCGCGCTGGCCATCGATCAGAATCGCCGAATAGGCGGGCGGTGCCTGTTCGATCGGGCCGGTGAAGGACGGCAGGACCGCAGCGATTTCGGCCAAGCTCGGACGGACATCGCTGGTCGCGATCACGGCGCCTTCAAGGTCGAGCGTGTCGGTCTGCTTGCCGAATTCTATCGTGAAATCGTAGGTCTTGCTCGCATCGAGCATCCGCCCGGTGAGCTTGGTCGCCTCGCCCAGCGCGATCGGCAGGACGCCGGTTGCGAGCGGGTCGAGCGTGCCGCCATGGCCGACCTTGATCCGGTTCGCCTTTGAGCCCCGCCCGCTCGTCATCAGTCCCGCATCGCGCAGGCCGCGCTTGATCGCGGCGACCGCCTGCGTCGAGCCGAGGCCGAGCGGTTTGTCGAGGATGACCCAGCCATGCATGGAGGCGCGCTAGCCAGCGCGCCGCCCAGCGGCAAGCCCTAGTCGAGCGTGACGACCGATTTGGAATCGACCTGCGGCGGCGCGGCGCTGCGCCGGATGCTGTCGATATTGCAAAAGACGTGATCGCGCAGGAGGTGCACGCGCGTAAACCGGTCGATCTGCTGCGAAAAGCCGGATTCAAATGCGATCGGCTGACCGCGCTGCGCGGTGTTCGACAGGCAACCCTTGTTGAGCTGGACGCGGTACCAGCGCAGCGTGCGATCGCGGACGAAGATCACGTCGCCCTTGCCGTAATGATAGTCGGCGATCGATCCGTCCGGCGCGCTGCTGATCGTGGTTTCCTCGTCGCTGACACCGGCCAGCGGCACGGTGGTGCTCGCCACGGCGAGGGCCACAACGGATATCAGAGACGGTAGCATGGCCATGACTCTCTCCTGTCTATTTCGTCCACGCTGGGCCTTGCCTATGGCATAACGCAACTGAACGGGCTCTGACTCGGCTAAGGATTCAGCTTTTCCATGAAGTGGCGGCGACACAGCGCCTCGTAGCGATCGTTGCCGCCGATCTCGGTCTGCGCGCCTGCCCTGACCGCGTTGCCGGCCTCGTCGACGCGCAGGTTCATCGTCGACTTGCGCCCGCACGCGCATACCGCCTTCAATTCGACGAGCGAGTCGGCGATGCCGAGCAAGGCTGCCGAGCCGGGAAACAGTTCGGCCCGGAAGTCGGTGCGCAAACCATAGCAGAGCACCGGAATGCCGAGATCGTCGGCAATCCGTGCCGCTGCGAACGCCTGCTCCTTCGACAGGAACTGCGCCTCGTCGATCAGCAGGCAGGCGAGCGGGCGCCTGGCGTGCTCGGCTGCGACATCGGCGAACAGGTCGGTCTCGGGGCGGAACTTGTGCGCCTCGGCGGTCAGGCCGATGCGGCTCGTCACGACGCCCTCGTCGTAGCGATCGTCGAGCGCGGCGGTCCACAGCATCGTTTCCATGCCGCGTTCGCGATAGTTGAAATCCGCCTGGAGCAGCGTCGTCGACTTGCCCGCGTTCATGCTGGCATAATAGAAATAGAGCTTGGCCATGCGGCTGTCGTAGCGAGGCAGCGCAGTCGCTTCTAGTCGTCGCCGACAATATCCTGTGCGACCTTGGGCTGCTTGAGCAGCTTTTCGACGTGGGTCGCCTCGTCGAAGCTCTCGTCGGACAGGAATTTGAGCTTGGCGGCGTATTTCATCTGGACGCGGCTGGCGACCTCGCGCTGGAGGAAGGCGGTGTTGGTCCGCAGCGCCTTCAAGACCGCCTCCTCGTTCTGACCGAGCAGCGGTTTGACGAAGACGGTGGCGTGCCTAAGGTCGGGCGACATGCGCACCTCGGTCACGCTGACCAGATGCGATTGCAGCAAATCGTCATGAACGTCGCCGCGCATCAGGATTTCGGACAGGATATGGCGCATCTGCTCGCCGACGCGCAGCAGGCGAACCGAGCGTCCTTCGGACGAGGTGTCGTTGAATTTGGCCATGTCTGTTCCTCAACCGTAACCCGGTGAAAGCGCCGCTTTCACCGGCAATGTTACAGCGTGCGTTCGCGTTCCTCGACCTCGAACACCTCGAGCATGTCGCCCGCCTTGATGTCGTTGGTGTCCTCGAGGACCACACGGCATTCCATGCCGGCGCGCACTTCGGCGACGTCGTCCTTGAAGCGGCGCAGCGAGGCGATGACGGTCTTCGACACGATGACGTCGTCGCGGGTAAGACGGGCGTGGAGGCCCTTCTTGATGACGCCGTCTGAGACGAGCAGGCCGGCGGCCTTGTCCTTCTTGCCCGCGGGGAAGACTTCCTTGACCTCGGCGCGGCCGACGACGGTCTCGATGAACTCGGGACCAAGCTCGCCCGCCATTTCCTTGCGGATGTCGTCGGTGAGATCGTAGATCACGTCGAAATACTTCAGGCGCGTCTTCTCGCGCGCGACAAGCTGACGCGCCTTGGGATTCGGACGAACGTTGAAGCCGATGATCGGCGCGTTCGACGCCGACGCCAGCGTGACGTCGCTTTCGGTGATCGCGCCGACGCCCGAATGCAGCACGCGGACCTTGATGTCGGCGGTCGAGATCTTGTTGAGCGCGTTGACGATCGCCTCGACGCTGCCCTGGACATCGGCCTTCACGACGACCGGATATTCGATCACC
>CAZHWG010000140.1:0-5095 GCA_964535925.1 uncultured Sphingorhabdus sp. | reverse complement strand
CGGCATCTCGGCCAGCACGCAAATCGCCGCGCCGCCCGCGACGCTCGCGGTCAACACATGGATCATCGGCGAGGTCGCCGAGACTGCGAGCAAAATCGAAACCGCGCTCGCCGCCTTCCGCTTCGTCGACGCCGCCAACGCGATCTACCATTTCACCTGGGACCGCTTCTGCGACTGGTATCTCGAACTGATCAAGGGCGCGATCGACGACGAGACCAGGGCCGTCGCCGGCTGGGCGTTCGACCAGATCCTCGTCATGCTCCACCCCTTCATGCCCTTCATCACCGAGGAACTGTGGCATGCGATGGGCGAGAGGGACCATTACGACCTGATCACCGCCAAATGGGTCGCGCCCGAAGCGAGCGTCGATGCCGACGCCAGCGCCGAGATCGACTGGCTGATCGCGCTGACCCGCGAAATCCGCTCGGCCAAGACCGAGCTCGGCCTTGCGCCGGGGGCCAAGCTGACCGCGCATTTCCCGGCCAGCCTCACCGCCCGGGTCGAAACCGCGCGCCAGGCGCTGACGCGCGTCGCGCGGATCGAGACGATCGCGTTCGATCCGGCCCCCGAAGGCGCGTCGATCCAGCTCGTCGTCGAGGGCGAAACGATCGTCATCCCGCTCGAAGGCGTCATCGACCTCGCCGCCGAGCGCGACCGGCTGACCAAGTCGCTCGCCGCCGCGAGCAGGGAGCGCGACGGCCTCGCCGGCCGCCTCGCCAACCCCGCCTTTGTCGAGCGCGCCAAGCCCGAAGCGGTCGACAAGGCGCGCGCCGACCACGCCGAGAAATCGGCCGAAGCCGAGCGCTTGCAGGCGGCGCTGGCCCGCCTCGGCTGACCCGCGCCGCCCGAGCGGCGGAAGGTCGCGACCATTTCGTGCGCGTTGACGGAACGGTTACGTCCTTGAACTATTGATATCGCATGGCCAGCCGCTTCACCTTTGGACGGATCACCGCAATCGGGCTCGTCGCTGGTCTCGTCGCGGGCGGCGCGACCGCGACCTACACGCTCTCGCGCGCCAATTTCGATCGCCCCGGCAGCGCAAACGACGCGGGCAGCTATACGCGTTTCACCGGCAATGCCGATGCCACCGCCACCGCGTACGATGCCGCGAGCCGCTGCCCCGGCTGCCGCGACAGCTACGACATGGTCTATCTCGACGATCCGCGCCGGACGCGCTCGGACGTGCGCGTCGGCCGCGGCGATCGCGTCGCCGGCGGCGTGCCCGAAGAGGTCGAATATTCCGAAAGCCTCGATCGTCCGCCCCCCGAAACCGGCTGGGGCGACAAGCGCCCGATCGAAAGTCCGCGCGTCGCGCCGCGCTTTTCAACCGCGCCGACGCCCGAGGAAACCGCCGCGCGCGATGAACGCATGGCGCAGGCCGCGCGCCAGATCGCGCGCACCGTCGTCCAGACCGCGAACATGCAGGAGCCGGTGACGATCCACCGCCCCGCGCCGCCGCCCGAGCCCGCACCCGCTCGCACGCCCCTGCCCGCCCCGCAGGACTGAGTTGCACTGATCCGCGCTGACCCGGGCTGAGCCGCACGGGTCCGGCCGATGCGCGATTTGACCGCGCCGTCCTCCCCCGCCATCCTCGCCGCATCGACGCCAAAATCGTCGAACAGGGGGCAGGCTTGCACACATCGCTCAACCGTCCGGTCTTTTTCGTGCCGCTGGCCGTCCTCGCCGCGACGCTCGCCGCCAGCCTGCTCGGCGGCGACGATTTCCTGGCGTTCGAAGGCGCATTGCGCGACGGCATCGTCGGCGGCTTCGGCTGGCTGTTCACCGGCGCCGGCCTCGCCTTCCTCGTCCTCTTGGCGGTCATCGCGCTCTCGCCGCTCGGCGGCAAGCGGATCGGCGGCAAGGACGCGCAACCGATCCTGTCGCGCTGGCGCTGGTTCTCGGTCACCCTGTGCACGACGATCGCCACCGGCATCCTGTTCTGGGGCACCGCCGAGCCGTTGTTCCACCTCAACGCCCCGCCGCCTGCGCTCGGGCTCGAACCCGGCAGCGCCGCCGCCGCAAGCTTCGCGATGGCGACGATGTTCCTCCACTGGACGCTGACGCCCTACGGCATCTACACCGTCGCCGGGCTCGCCTTCGCGCTCGTCTATTACAACCACGGCGAACCGTTCAGCCTTTCGTCGCTGTTCGTCCCGCTGTTCGGTCAGCGCGCGCACGGGCACATCGGCACAGGCATCGACATCGTCTGCCTCTACGCGCTCGTCGCGGGCATGGCCGCCTCGCTCGGCGCGGGCATCCTCGCGCTCGCCGGGGGGATCGAGGGGATCGGCGGGTTCGCTGGCGGCAACGCGCTGCGCTGGGGCCTCGCTGCGGCCATCGTCGGCACCTTCGTCGTCTCGGCCGCCAGCGGGCTGCAGCGCGGCATCGCGCGCCTCTCGGCGGTCAACATCTGGCTGTTCTTCGCCCTCATCGCCTTCGTCTTCGTCGCCGGACCGAGCCTCGCGATGCTGCGCGTCGGCGGCAGCGGCCTTGGCGCATACGCCGCGCATTTCATCCCGCACAACCTGGCGCTCGGCGTCGATCGATCATGGGCCGAGGACTGGACGATCACCTATTGGGCCAACTGGTTCGCCTGGGCGCCGGTCACCGCCCTGTTCCTCGGCCGCCTCGCGGTAGGCTACACCGTGCGCGCCTTCATCGCCTTCAACCTGCTGCTGCCGTCACTGTTCGGCGGCGTCTGGATGGTTGTCTTTTCGGGCGCGACGATCGCGCTCGACCGGGCGAGCGGCGGCGCGCTCAACGCGGTCCTCGCCAGCCAGGGCCCCGACCCGGTGCTCTACACGCTGTTCACGGCATTGCCCGGCGGCGCCATCGCCGTCGTCTTCCTGATCGCCGCGATCTTCCTCAGCTACGTCACCGCCGCCGACAGCAACGTCTCGGCGATGAGCGCGCTCAGCACGCACGGCATTTCCCCCGACACGCCCGAAGCGCCGCTCGGCGTCAAGATCGTCTGGGGCGTCGCGGTCGGCCTCGTCGCGATTGTCCTGGTCGGCGGCAAGGGCCTCGACGGCATCCGCATGATCAGCGTGCTCGGAGGCTTCCCCGCCTTGTTCGTCATCATTGGCGCGGCACTGGCGCTCGCCCGGCTGGCCCTGTCGCCGCCGGGCGAGCGCCCGTAGCTCACTGGGTCTCGTCGCCCGCCGCATAGCCATTGCCCGCGATGTCGCTCGGGCCAAACGCGCACGAAAAAATGCCGTCCCGGACGGCGCCGGGACGGCGATCGGTTATCGGCCGTGGGGACCGTTCATGCGTCTTCGCGGGTCTTCTTTGATTTCGCGTTTTCGCGTGACGAGTGCGCCTGTTTGCCGGCCTTGGAGTCGTCCTCGATCAGCGAGCTTTCGTTGTCGCTGATCGATTGGCTCCGCCCGCGCCCGAGCGGGATGCGCCGTCCGCGGCTCTTTTCCGCGGCCTTGGGGATGGTGATCTTCAGCACGCCGTTCTCGAAGTCGGCGCTGGCACCGTCCTCGTCGACGTTCGACGGCAAGGCGATCCGGCGTTCGAAGCGGCCGTAACTGCGCTCCGAATAGCCGCCTTGCTTGTCTTCGCGCTCGGACCGCTTTTCGCCGGTCAGGACGAGCATGCCGTCCTCGACGTTGAGCTCGATGTCGTCGCGGGCGACACCGGGAAGCTCGGCGCAGATCTCGATCTTGTCATCGTCCTGGTCGAGGTCGAGCGCGGGCCAGCCGGCCATCGGGCCACCGATGCCCCGGGTGCCGACATCGTCGGTGAACAGCTCGTCGAACAGCGAGTTCATCTGCCGGTGGAGGTCGAACAGCGAGCCCGTGCCGCCGCCGCGCGCCACCGTGCCGCCGCGCCGATATGGGGTGAGATATCCGAATGCCATGATGTGTCTCCTTTCCAGTATCTGGGACGGCGTCCTCGCCGACGCGCTGCGTCTGGATGGAGGAAGCGCGCAGGAAGGAAGCCGCACTTTTCGGACACGGATAGAACGAAGTACCGGCCTCCGGGTTCCCGAACTCCGGCCGGGAATCGTTCGGCGTCCGGTTGAAGCCCGGGCGATCCGTTCCCACCTAACGCACAATCGTGCCCGCGCGGCTTTCGGCCGCTTGCGCTTCAAGAACAAATCTGGAACATAGCCTCATGGCCCTCACCCATATTTCCGTCCGCGGCGCGCGCGAGCACAACCTCAAGGGCGTCGACGTCGACCTGCCGCGCGACAGCCTGATCGTCATCACCGGCCTGTCGGGCAGCGGCAAATCCTCGCTCGCCTTCGACACCATCTATGCCGAGGGGCAGCGGCGCTATGTCGAGAGCCTTTCCGCCTATGCGCGCCAGTTCCTCGAGATGATGCAGAAGCCCGATGTCGAGCATATCGACGGCCTGTCGCCGGCGATCTCGATCGAGCAGAAGACGACCTCGCGCAATCCGCGCTCGACCGTCGCCACCGTCACCGAGATCTACGACTACATGCGCCTGCTCTGGGCGCGCGTCGGCATTCCCTATTCGCCCGCGACGGGCGAGCCGATCACCGCGCAGCAGGTCGCCGACATGGTCGACCGCGTCATGGCGCTGCCCGAGGGGACGCGCGCCTATCTGCTCGCCCCCGTCGTGCGCGGGCGCAAGGGCGAGTACCGCAAGGAGCTCGCCCAGTGGCAGAAGGACGGCTTCACGCGCGTCCGCATCGACGGCGAATTCTACGCGATCGAGGACGCGCCCAAGCTCGACAAGAAATACAAGCACGACATCGAGGTGGTGGTCGATCGCATCGCGGTGCGTGACGACCTCCAGGCCCGCCTCGCCGACAGTTTCGAGACCGCGCTGAAGCTCGCCGACGGCCTCGCCTATGTCGATCTCGCCGACGGCAACGTCCCCGGCCGCGAGGATGAAGCGAGCGATCCGGGCAAGATGAAGGGCGCCGGCCTGCCGCCCAACCGCATCGTCTTTTCTCAGCGCTTCGCCTGCCCGGTCAGCGGCTTCACGATCCCCGAGATCGAGCCGCGCCTGTTCAGCTTCAACGCGCCGCAGGGCGCCTGCCCCGCGTGCGACGGCCTTGGCGAGCGGCTCGAATTCGACCCGCAGCTCGTCGTCCCCAACGAACATCTCACGCTCAAGA
>CAZHWG010000139.1:0-5123 GCA_964535925.1 uncultured Sphingorhabdus sp. | reverse complement strand
TGACGGCGATCCGCCAATCGACGAAGTGGCTGGCAAGATGGCGTGCATAATCGCCGCCGCCGGGCATCGCGGTGCCGTTCGAGCGGAACACCGGCGACAGGTCGCTCGCGGCGAACTCCTTGGCGAGACCATAGGGGCTTTGCAGGACGCGCTGGGCGTGGCGGTGCATGTCCTCGCCGAGGCCGAGGATCTTGCGGAACCGCGGCGAATCGTTGAGCGCGTCGCAGCCGGCGAGCAACGGCGCGGCGCCGATGGCAAGGCCGGCGGTGGCGCTGCGGACGAGCGCCTGACGACGCGTCATGGGGGCGGGCGTGATCATGCGGCGTCCTCCCGGTCGCGCGGCATTCGATAGCGGCCGGTGATCATCGATCGGATCTCGTTGATCGGTCCCGACGCGGCGACCATCGCGATATGGACGATGAAGAACGCGATCAGCAGCCACATGACGATGAAATGGATCGATCGCGCCGACTGGCGTCCGCCGAACAGGTCGACATAGGGCGCCAGCACCGCGTCGAAGCCCGGCGACAGCGCAAGGCCGGTGAAGATCATCAACGGCAGCAGGACGAAGATGACGCCGATGTAGCTGAATTTCTGCAAGCTGTTGTAGCGCGTCGCCGCTTCACCGACTGGAAAACGCAGCCGCGCATGGCCCCTGATCTCGTGCCACAGATGGCGCGGCGACCAGTCGCGTCGGGAGGTAGCGAGATCGCGGCGGATGTGGCCGTTGACGAGGCTGCGGATCATATAGGCGGTGAGCGACAGCGCGAATATCCAGGCGAAGAACAGGTGCCACCGGCGCCCGTCGGCCAGGCTGTAATGCGAGGGGATCGTCGCCCAGTACGGGAAGGCGCGCTTGCGGACGACGCCGTCGCCGTCGCGCCAGCGGCCGAGCACGCCGGTCGTCGCGACCGCGACGCTGCCCACGCGCAGATAGCCAGATTCGCCGCGCGCGCCGATTTCGAGCCAGGCGGGATCGGCATTGGCGCCGTACTCGCCCCAATAGAGGCGCGGGTGCGCGTTGAAGATCATCATCCCGCTCATCGCCATGACGAGCAAGGTCAGCGCGTTGACCCAGTGCCACAGCCGCGTCGAGAGCCGGTGCCGACGGACGATGACGGGCGCGGCGCGGCTCGCCGGGTCGGCGGCCTCACGCGTCATCTCGTCTCCAGCTTCGCTCATCCTGTCGCCTTTCGGATAGGACGGATTTACGCCCTGCCCTCGCCAATGGACGCAGCGGCGATGCTAGGCCTCCTGGGCATAGCGGTCGCGCAATGCCTTCTTGTCGATCTTCTCGGTCCCGCCGCGCGGCAGCGGTTCGTCCCACAGCCATATCCGCTCGGGCACCTTGAACGCGGCGAGCCGCTCGCCGAGAAACGCCTTGAGCTCGTCGTCGTCGATCGCCTTGCCTTTGTGGCAGTGGACGACCGCGCCGGGGACCTCGCCGAAGCGATCGTGCGGCAGCGCGAAGACCGAACATTCGGCGACCGCGGGATGTTCGTAAATCGCCGCTTCGACCTCGATCCCGCTGATATTCTCGCCGCCGCGGATGATGATGTCCTTCTTGCGGTCGACGATGAAGAGATATTCGTCCTCGTCGAGATAGCCGAGGTCGCCGGTGCGGAAATAGCCGTCGGCGGTGAACGCCGCGTCGGTCGCATCGGGGTTGTTCCAATAGCCTTCGAAATTGGCGATCGAGCGGATACACACTTCGCCGACCTTGCCCTGCGCGAGATGGGTGCCGGCATCGTCGAGGATCGCCATGTCGACGAGCGGCTTCGACGGCGCACCGGTGCTGTCGGGCTTGGCAAGGTAATTGGTCGACAGATTGCCGCAGCCGACCGCGTTTGTCTCGGTAAGGCCATAGCCGAGCACCGGCTGGCCGCCGCCCATGCCCTCTGAGAGGCGCTTGACGTGTTCAGGCGGGCGCGGCGCGCCGCCCGCGGCGAACAGCGAACAGCTCGACATGTCGTACCGGTCGCGGCGCGGGTGGACGAGCATCTCGTAGCTCATCAGCGGCACGCCGACGAAATAGGTGACGCGCTCGGCCTCGATCAGCCGCATCGCCTCTTCGGCGTCCCATTTGCGCATCATCACGAGCTTGCGCCCCATGCCGAAGCTCTGGAGGAACACCGGCACCTCGGCGGTGACGTGGAACAGCGGCGTGTTGACGATCGTCGCCGGCTGGCCCGATGGCGGGGTCCCGTCCTCGCTCAGGATGCGCAGGATCGAGCTCGTCTGGACGAGATAGTTGAAGGTCGCCTGGACGACCGAACGATGGCGCGACCAGGCGCCTTTCGACTTGCCTGTCGAGCCCGAGGTGAACAGGATCGTCGCGCCGTCGTCGCCGGTCAGCGCCGGCAGTTCGGCCGCTCCGTCGTCGTCGCCGACGATGTCCGCCAGCGCCTGTTCGATCGGCGCATCGACGTCGACCGTCAGCACCGTCGCGGCGTGCAGTCCCCCCGCCAGCCGCTCGGCGCGCGGGATATCGGCCAGGACGAGACCCGTTCCGGTATCGACAACGCCGTCGGCCAGCTCGCCCGCCTGCCACCAGCCGTTGAGCAAGGTGGCGACGCCGCCCGCCATCTGGATCGCCATATAGGAAACGATCCACGCCGCCGCGTTGCGCATCGCAAGACCGACGCGGTCGCCGCGTTCGACGCCGTGGCGCGCGACGAGCGCCCGCGCCAGCGTCGTTGCAAGGCGGTGCGTTTCGATGAAGCTCAGCCGGTGATCGCCGTCGACGATGAAGGTCGCATCACCGTGCACCGTACAGAAATACGCATAATAATCGGGGAGCGTCGCCGGGGCGGTCGCGATGATCGGGAGCGTGATGCCGTCGCGATCGAAGCTGCCGACGCGAAACGGCCCTTCGTCCGAGGTCAGCGCTGCGTTGGCCTCACGCAGGCGAAGGTCCAAATCGGACGGCATGGCATCTCCTCTTTGACTTGTTTTCTTGAGCCCTTATGGAGACAAAAATCCTAAGGGGGAAGCCTTGCTCCAGACGATCGCCAGCGCGCCAGCCTATCTCAATTTCGACGACCTCGGGCTCAGCCGGGTCGCCCTGTCGATCGGTCCGTTCGACCTGCGCTGGTACGCGCTTGCCTATATCGCGGGCGTCCTGCTCGGCTATTGGTACCTGCTCAAACTGATCGACCAGCCGGGTGCCCCGATGGCGCGGCGCCATGCCGACGATACCGTGTTCTACGCGATGCTCGGCATCATCTTTGGCGGGCGGCTCGGCTATGTTCTGTTCTACCGGCCCGAATATTATTTCGAAAATCCGATGACGATCCTCAAGCTGTGGGACGGCGGCATGTCGCTCCACGGCGGTGTGCTCGGCGTGCTGCTCGCGATCTACTTCATCACCCGGCGCAACCAGCTCAGCTTCCTGCGCTTTTGCGACTATATCGCCTGCTCCATCCCGTTCGGCCTCGGCCTCGGGCGGCTTGCCAATTTCGTCAATGGCGAGCTGTGGGGCCGACCGACCGACGTCCCCTGGGCGATCATCTTCCCGCAATCGGGCACGTTCGACCCGCGCCATCCGAGCCAGCTTTACGAAGCGGGGCTCGAGGGCATCGTCCTGTTCGCGGTCCTGTGGTTCCTGTTCTGGAAAACGCAGGCGCGCTACAAGCCCGGCCTGCTCGTCGGCACCGCCGCGCTGATTTATGGTGCCAGCCGCTTCCTCGTCGAGCTGGTCCGCCAGCCCGATGTCGGGCTCGAAAACCTCCCATGGGGCCTGACGATGGGCCAGACGCTGACGGTGCCGATGCTGCTGATCGGCCTCTACCTCGTCGTGACCGCCAAGAAGCGCAGGGTCCGCGTCGAACCGGTCGCCGGACCGTCGAGCGTTGCCTGACGAGACGCCGCTGCACGAGGCGCTGAGCCGCACGATCGAGCGCGACGGGCCGATCCCTATCGCCGCCTTCATGGCGCAGGCCAATACGCATTATTACGCCACGCGCGACCCGCTCGGCGCGCCCAACGGCGCGCGCGGCGGCGATTTCGTCACCGCGCCCGAGGTCAGCCAGATGTTCGGCGAGATGATCGGCCTGTGGTGCGCCGACCTGGCCTTGCGCGCCGAGGATGGCGGCGGTTTCGCTTATGTCGAGCTGGGACCGGGACGCGGGACGCTCGCCGCCGACGCGTTGCGGTCGATGGCGCGTTTCAGCCTCGCACCCGACGTCCATCTCGTCGAGACCAGCCCCGTGCTCCGGCGCGCGCAGGCCGAGCGCCTGCCCGCCGCGCAATTCCACGAATCTATCGCGACGCTGCCCGGCGACCGCCCGCTGATCATCATCGCCAACGAGTTTTTCGATGCGCTGCCCGTCGCGCAGTACATCTCGACCACCAGGGGCTGGCGCGAACGCGTCGTCGGGCGGCACGAGGACCGGCTGATCGCGATGCCCGGCGCCGACCCCGCCGACGATGCCGTGCCCGAGGCGCTTCGCCGCCAGCCACCCGGCATGATCGTTGAACACTGTCCCGACGCCGTTGCGATCGCCGCCGACCTCTCCGCGCGGGTCGCGGCGCAGGGCGGCGCGTTACTCGTCGTCGATTACGGCTATCAGGGGCCCAAGGTCGGCGACACTCTGCAATCGGTCCGCCGCCACAAGATCGCCGACCCGTTCGACGACCCGGGCGAGCAGGACCTTACCGCTCATGTCGATTTTGCCGCGCTCGCCGCCCCGGCGATCGACCGGGGCCTGCGCATCGCCTGGCCGGTCGAACAGGGCAAGTTCCTGCACACGCTCGGCCTCGGCCACCGCGCCGAGGCGCTGCGGCGAACCAACCCCGAGCGCGAGACCGAGATCATCGCGCAATATCATCGCCTGACCGACGCCTATGAAATGGGCTCGCTGTTCAAGGCGATGGCGATGACCGCGCCGCACTGGCCCGCGCCCGAGGGCTTTGCATGAATGCCGCCCCGCCCTTTGCCCGCGCCGGCGCGCTCGAGGATGTGCGCCACGGCTTTTTCGGGCGGCGCGGCGGGGTTTCGCCGCCGCCATATGACAGCCTCAACACCGGCAGCGGGTCGGGCGAGGACGAAGCGGTGCTGGCCGAAAACCGCGCGCGGATCGTCGCGGCGGTCGCGCCGGGTGCGCAATTGCTCCACGTCTACC
>CAZHWG010000138.1:0-5131 GCA_964535925.1 uncultured Sphingorhabdus sp. | reverse complement strand
TGGCGGCCGAAAGCATGTACGATCACCCGTTCCAGTGGGGTTCCAAGCGCACCGGTCCCGATCTGGCGCGCGTCGGCGGGCGCTACTCCGACGAATGGCACGTCCAGCACCTCGAGAACCCGCAGAGCGTGGTGCCCGAGAGCGTCATGCCGCAATACGGCTTCCTGCTCGAAACCGATCTCGCGATCGACGATCCCGCGGCGGCCCTCGTGGCCCTGCGCCGCGTGGGCGTGCCCTATTCCGACAGGGACATCGAACTCGCGCTCAACGACATCGTCGCGCAGGCCGATCCCGATGTCGATCCGGGCGACCTCGCCGAGCGCTATCCCAAGACGCAGATCCGCGATTTCGACGGCAATCCAGATCGGTTGACCGAGATGGATGCGCTTGTCGCCTATCTCCAGATGCTCGGTACGCTGGTCGATTTCAGCAGCGTCGCGGCGCAGGAAGAGCTGGCCGAGGAGACGGGCCGATGAGCTTCTACGAGCAATTGCGCCACTTCGCCGACAGCTACTTCCTGGTCGTCATGTTCGCAGTGTTCATCGCCCTGTGCGCCTGGCCGTTCCGGCCCGGTTCGCGCCACCATGTCGATGCGGCGCGTCATTCCATCTTCGAGGACGATCACGATGGTGAATAAGCGGATCGACGAAGCGACCGGTACCGAAACCGTCGGCCACGAATGGGACGGGATCGAGGAACTCGACACGCCGATGCCGCGCTGGTGGCTGTGGACCTTCTACGCGACGATCGTGTTTTCGATCGGCTATGTCATCCTCTATCCGGCGCTGCCCGGGATTACAGGCGCGACCGCGGGAACGCTCGGCTGGTCGAGCCGCGGCCAGCTTGCCGAGGAAATGCAGGCCGAGACGAACCGGCGCGCGCCGATGCTCGAAGCGTTGAGCCGGATCCCGATCGAGCGCCTGCCCGAAGACAGCCGCCTGATGCGCGCGGCGGTCGAAGGCGGCCGTTCGGCGTTCAAGGTATCGTGCGTCCAGTGTCACGGCTCGGGCGCGTCGGGCCTCAAGGGCTATCCCAATCTCAACGACGATGACTGGCTGTGGGGCGGCGACCTCAAGGCGATCGAATACACGCTGACCAACGGGATTCGCCAGCCCGGCCACGAGGGCACGCGGATGTCGCTGATGCCCGCCTTCGGCCGCGACGGCATTCTCGATGATCGCGCGATCGCCGATGTCGTATCCTATGTCCGGACTATCTCGGGGCAGGACGAAGCCAATGCTTCGGCGCGCCGCGGTGCGGCCGTATTTGCGACCAATTGCGCGGTCTGTCACGGGCCTGATGCGAAGGGGAAACGCGAATTCGGCGCGCCCAACCTGAGCGATCCGATCTGGCTTTATGGTGGCGATCGCGCGGCGCTGACCGCGACGGTTACCAACAGCCGGTACGGCGTCATGCCCGCATGGGGTGGGCGGCTCGACCCGGTGACGATCAAGATGCTCGCGGCCTACGTCCATTCGCTCGGCGGTGGCGAGGATTTCGTCGCAGTTGCGGCCGACCCCGAGGTCGAGGTCGATGAACGCCCCTGAACAGGATGTCGGCAAGTCGACCGCGCGCGGTGAGATCGCCCAGCATGTGCTCGCCGACAAGCGCAGCCTGTATGAAAAGCGCAAACCCGTCTTTCCCCAGGCGGTCGACGGATTCTATCGCCGCCTGAAATGGGTCATCATGGCGGTGACCCTCGCCATCTATTACGTGACCCCGTGGCTGCGCTGGGATCGCGGGGTCTATGCGCCCGACCAGGCGGTGCTGATCGACCTCGCCAACCGCCGTTTCTACATGTTCGCGATCGAGATCTGGCCGCACGAATTCTATTATGTTGCCGGCCTGCTTGTCATGGCGGGTATCGGGTTGTTCCTCGTCACCTCGGTGTTCGGGCGCGCCTGGTGCGGTTATGCCTGCCCGCAGACCGTGTGGACCGACCTGTTCCAGCACATCGAGCGTTTCATCGACGGCGACCACAATGCGCAGGTGCGGCTGGCCAAGGCATCGTGGGGACCGGCGAAGATCGCGCGGCGGCTGGTCAAATGGTCGATCTGGCTGATGATCGCGGTCGCCACGGGGGGCGCGTGGATCTTCTATTTCGCCGATGCGCCGACGCTCGCGCGGCAGTTCTTTGCGGGCGAGGCGCCGCTGGTCGCCTACACCACCGTCGCGATCCTGACCGCGACGACCTTCATCCTCGGCGGCTTCCTGCGCGAACAGTTCTGCATCTACATGTGCCCCTGGCCGCGAATCCAGGCAGCGATGATGGACGAGCGGTCGGCGCTGGTAACCTACAAGACATGGCGCGGCGAACCGCGCGGCAGCGTCAAGCAGGCGAACAAGGATCCGGGCGTGTTCGGCGATTGCATCGACTGTTTGCAGTGCGTCAACGTGTGCCCGACGGGAATCGACATTCGCGAGGGAACACAGGTCGGCTGCATCACCTGCGCATTGTGCATCGATGCGTGCAACAAGGTCATGGACCAGGTCGGCCGGCCACGCGGGCTGATCGACTATGTCACCTACGAGGACGCCGCCCGCGAACAAAAGGGCGAGGCGCCTCGCTCGGCATGGCGCAACGTGCTGCGGCCGCGCACCTTGCTCTATTTCGCCGGCTGGGGGGCGATCGGCGTCGCGATGCTGTTCATGCTCGGCACCCGCAACCATCTCGACATCAGCGTCCTGCACGATCGCAATCCCGCCTTTGTCCAGCTGTCGGACGGCTCGGTGCGCAACAACTATACGCTCAAGATCCGCAACATGCAGACGCGTCCACGCCGGCTCGAGGTGACGCTGTCGCAGATCGACAATGCGGTGATATGGTCCGACAACGGCAGCCGCGAGCAGGCGTCGCAGCGGATCCTGACCACGGCGCCACCCGATAGCGTCGTCCGGCTGCGCGTTTTCATGGCCGCACCCGGCGATGGTCCCGAATTCGAAGATGTCACCTTTACCGTTCGTGCGCTCGACGAGGCCGGCGGGTCCGACAGCGAGCACACGCGGTTCGAACGCCCGGAGGTCACGCCATGAAGCATCAGCCCGGGTCGCCACGCACCTTCACCGGACGGCATATGTGGTTCGTCATGATCGCGTTTTTCGGCACGATTTTCGCCGTCAATTTCACCATGGCACGCTTTGCGATCGCCACCTTCGGCGGCACTGTCGTCGACAACAGCTATGTCGCCAGCCAGCATTACAACGACTGGCTCGACGAGGCCAAGTTGCAGGCGAAACTGGGCTGGCAGCTGACGACGACGCGCGACGACGACGCGCACGTCATCGTCTCGGTCAATGATGCCGAAGGGACGCCGCTGGGCAATGCCGAGGTCAGCGCGATCGCGCGCCATCCGCTCGGCCGCTCCGAACCGATCGGTCTGGCATTCGTGCGCGATGAAACCGGAGGCTATCGCTCGCTCGCTCGACTGCCGCGCGGGCGCTGGACGCTTAATCTGACGATCGTCCAGGCCGACAAGCGGTTCACGACGGAGCGAGACGTGCGGTGAACGCGCCGACCGTCCTGTCGCCGACGGTTCAGTCGGGACCCGCTGACGCGTCGTCGCCGATCGACAGTCGCTTGATCGTGCCCGGCATGCGGTGCGCGGGTTGTATCGGGAAGATCGAGCGCGGACTGCTGGCGGTCGACGGCGTCGTGTCGGCGCGCGTCAATTTTTCCGCGAAACGCGTCGCGGTCCGCCATCGGCCCGATATCGAAGGCCGCGACCTCGTCAACGAACTCGAGCGGATAGGCTTCGAAGCCCAGGCGCTCGCCGACGCTCCGCTCGGCGAGGATCGCAACGAGACCCGCCCGCTGTTGAAGGCGCTCGCTGTTGCCGGGTTCGGCATGATGAACGTCATGCTGCTGTCGGTGGGCGTCTGGTCGGGAGCCGAGGGCGCGACGCGCGAAATCTTCCACTGGCTGTCGGCGATGATCGCTATTCCGGTCGTCGCCTATGCCGGCCGGCCGTTCTTTGCCTCGGCGGCCAAGGTGCTGCGCCAGCGACAAACCAACATGGACGTGCCGATCTCGATCGGCGTGCTGCTGGCGACGGGGCTGAGCCTCTACGAAACCGCCACCGGCGGGGCGCACGCCTATTTCGACGGCGCGGTGATGCTGCTCTTCTTCCTGCTCGCCGGCCGCGTGCTCGACGCGATGATGCGCGACCGCGCCCGCCAGGGAATCGGCGCGCTGATGAAGCACACCGCCTCGCAGGCGCTGGTCGTCGGGCCGGCGGGAGACACGCGATGGGTCGCGGCCGCGGCACTCGAACCCGGCCAGGTCATGATCGTCGCGGCGGGCGAGAACCTCGCCGCCGACGGCGTCATCGTGAAAGGCCGCAGCGCGTTCGACAATGCGATGCTGACCGGCGAGAGCGAACCGCAGGCGCGCGGGGAGGGCGATACGGTCCTGGCGGGAACGACCAACGTCGGCGCGCCGGTCTCGGTCCGCGTAACCGCCGCGGGAGAGGATACGACGATCGCCGATATCGCTCGGCTGATGGACGATGTCGGCCAGCACCGGTCGTTCTACGTGCGCGTCGCCGACCGCGCCGCGCGGATCTATGCCCCCGCGGTCCACAGCCTGGCGCTCGCCACGTTCGTCGGCTGGATGATCGCCGGCGCGGGACTCCACCAGTCGCTGCTGGTCGCGATTTCGGTGCTCATCATCACCTGTCCGTGCGCCCTCGGACTGGCCGTCCCGGCGGCGCAGGTGGTGGCGGTTGGTGCGCTGCTCAAGCGCGGCGTGATGATCAAGGACGGGAGCGCGCTCGAACGGCTCGCGAGCGTCGATCGGGCGGTGTTCGACAAGACCGGCACGCTGACGCTCGGCACACCACGCCCGGTTTCGCTCGAGGCGCTGTCCGACGAGGAAAAATCGATTGCCCTGGCGCTGGCGCGCGCGAGCCGCCACCCGCTTTCGCGCGCACTTCATGCCGCGCTGGCGAGCGAAGCGGTCGACGCGAGCGAGGTCGACAGCATTGCGGAGATTCCCGGGGAGGGCATCAGCGGTCGCTGGCACGGCGAGGCGGTTTCGCTCGGTCGGGCGGACAATCCGTCGGTCCCGACCGTCCGCCTGACGATCGGCGAGCGGACCCGCGACATTTCGTTCAGCGATCAACCGCGTGCCGAT
>CAZHWG010000137.1:4748-5142 GCA_964535925.1 uncultured Sphingorhabdus sp. | reverse complement strand
GTCGTCGACAACGGCATCTACGGCACGATCCGCATGCACCAGGAGCGCGAATATCCCGGCCGCGTTTCGGCGACCAGTCTCGCCAATCCCGACTTCGCCGCCTTTGCGCGCAGCTTCGGCTGCTGGGCCGAAACCGTCGATGCGACCGCCGATTTCGCCCCCGCGCTCGAGCGCGCGCAAGCAGAGAAAGGGGTCCGCCTGCTCCACCTCAAGACCGACCCCGACCGGATCAGCTTCGGCACAACGATCACGGCGTTGCGCGAAAAGACATAGTCGTCCCAACCCGGGTTGGGACGACAGAGGCTAAACCTCGGCATCCCTCAGCATTACCAGCCCCGCCTCGCGCTGGCGCTTGAGGTCGGCCTTGAGCGCCTCGGGACGCCGCGCAAGCACG
>CAZHWG010000137.1:0-4738 GCA_964535925.1 uncultured Sphingorhabdus sp. | reverse complement strand
AGCCGAAACTCACCCCGCCTTCCTTGCTCAGCGTTGCGTGGTGCAGCTTGTGCGCCTGGACAATGCGCTTGGCATAGCCGCGCTTGGGCACGTAGCGGAACCAGCGCTGGTGGATCAGGCCATCGTGGATCGCGGTATAGATGATGCCATAGATAAGCACGCCGACCCCCATCCACGTCGCCGCTTCCCAGCCCGCGCCGCCGTTCCCCCAGCGGCCGTAGCCGAACAGCGATATCGAGATCGCCGCACCGACGATGCCGTAGAGGTCGTTCTTCTCGAACGTCTTGTCATGCGGTTCGTGATGATCACGGTGCCAACCCCAGCCGAACCCGTGCATGATGTATTTGTGGCTCGCCCAGGCGACGCCTTCCATGACGATCACGGTGGCGATGACGATCGACAGGGCGGCGAGCGGGGACATGCCATCAAGATAGGCGCGTGGAGCGCAGAATGGAAGTTTCGCTGCGCCCGAACGCCTGCTAGCCTCGGGTGCGAATTCACCCGAAAGGACGCTCGATGTTCCGACCTGCCCTGATCCTCGCCGGCTGCGCCGCGCTCGCCGCGTGTTCGACCGATACGCCCGCCGACGAAGCCGGCAACGAAACCGCCGCGGCGGCCCCGACGGTCGAGCTGTCACGGCTCGATTGCGGCACGATCGAGGTCAGCGACCTGTCGGTCTTCTCGGTGGCGGGCAACTACAAGGGCGTCCACAAGACACTGACCGACAGCTGCTATTTGATCCGCCACGGCGAGACATTGATGCTTTGGGATACTGGCCTGCCGGCGAACCTGAAGGGCAAGAAAACGACCGACGGGCCGTTCACCGTCGGCGTTATGCGAACCATCGCCCAGCAGCTCCGCGATCTCGGCCTGTCACCCGAGGACATCGATTATATCGGCATCAGCCATTATCATTTCGACCATAGCGGCCAGCTGCCTGCTTTCCCGCGTGCGACGCTGCTCCAAGGGAGCGCCGACATCGACGCCATCCGCGCGGGCAAGCTGAGCGCATCCGACGCTGCGCCATTAGCGCACTGGATCGACGGCGATGGCAAGGTCGACCCGGTTTCGGGCGATCGCGACATATTCGGCGACGGCAGCGTCGTCATGCTCGACCTGCCCGGCCATACGCCCGGACACATGGGATTGAAGGTCGTGACCGCCGACAAGACCTATCTACTGACCGGCGACGTCGCGCATTTCTACGCCAATTACGATGCCGACGACGTTCCCACCCGGAACACCGACAAGGCGGTGAGCGTCGAATCGCTCAAGCGCTTCAAGGGCATCGCCGAACAGACCGGCGCGACCGTCGTCATCCAACACGACCCCGCCGATATCGACCTCGTCCCCGCCGCCAAGGCGTCGGCCAAGTGAGGGCGCTGCTCAGCGAAGCGCCGGGCGGCCCCGAGACGCTCGTCCTCAGGGACATCGACCCGCCCGTTGTTGGACCGGGCCAGTTGCTGGTCGAGGTCAAGGCGTGCGCGATCAACTTTCCCGACGTCCTCATCATCGAGGATAAATACCAGTTGAGGCCCCCGCGCCCCTTCGCGCCCGGCAGCGAAATCGCGGGCGTCGTCAGCGCCTTGGGCGAAGGCGTCAGCGGTTTTGCCGTCGGTGATCGCGTGATTGCCGCGACCGGCTTCGGCGGCCTCGTCGAAACCGTCGCGGTCGCATCGGCCTCGGTCTATGCGCTGCCCGCGCAGTTCTCGTTCGAACAGGGCGCCGCGCTGCTGATGACCTATGGCACAGCGATCCACGCGCTGCTCGATCGCGGGCGGATGGTAGGCGGCGAGACCGTCCTGATCCTCGGCGCGGCGGGGGGTGTCGGCATCGCCGCGATCGAACTGGCCAAGGCGTTCGGCGGTCGTGTTATCGCGGGCGTGTCGAGCGAGGCCAAGGCCGCGAGTGCGCGCGAGGCCGGGGCCGACGATTGCGTCGTCTATCCGCGCGCACCGTTCGACAAGGACACGTCGAAGGCGCTGGCGGGGGCGTTCAAGGACGCGCTCGGCTGCAATGGCGCCGACATCGTCTTCGACATCGTCGGCGGCGACTATTGCGAGCCCGCGCTGCGCTCGATGGCATGGCAGGGGCGCTATCTTGTCGTCGGCTTCCCCGCGGGCATTCCCGCGCCGCCGCTCAATCTCGCCTTGCTCAAGGGTTGCGATATCTGCGGCGTCTTCTGGGGCGCCTTCGCGGCGCGCGATCCCAGGGCGAACGCGGCGCATATCGCGGCGCTGTTCGAATTGTGGGCGGCAGGCAAGATATCGCCGCGCGTCACCGAAACCTATGCCCTCGAACAGGGCGGCGAGGCGATCGCGAAGCTCGCCTCGCGCGCGGCGGTCGGCAAGCTGGTCGTGACGATCTAAAAAATCTCGGCCTCGCCGATCGTGCGGCGATGGTCGAGGACGGGGATCTGCGCGCGCGTATCGGCGACGAGCTGCAGGTCGATATCGGCGAAGCCGAGCCCCGCCTCCTCGCCCATGTCGAGCACGACGCGGCCCCATGGGTCGACGACGAGCGAATGGCCATAGGTCGTCCGCCCGTCTTCATGGCTTCCGGTCTGCGCCGGCGCGATCATGAAGCACGCGCTTTCGATCGCGCGCGCACGGATCAGCACGCGCCAGTGCTCGCGCCCGGTCGGCACGGTAAACGCGCTGGGCAGCGCGATCATGTCGCAGTGCGCGCGTCCCAGCGCGTCGAACAGTGCGGGAAAGCGCAGGTCGTAACAGATCGCCAGGCCCAGCCGGCCCCATGGCGTGTCGAGCGCAACGGCGCGGGTGCCGCCGATATAAGTGTTCGATTCGCGCCAGCTCTCGCCGCTCGCCAGCGTCACGTCGAAGCGGTGGATTTTGTCATAGCGCGCGCGGATCTCGCCCTGGTCGTCGATCACCAGCGAACGATTGACCCGCCGCTCGGGGTCGCTTTCGGCGGTGAGCGGGAACGATCCGGGATGGACCCACATCCGCGCGTCGCGGGCTGCCTCGCGGAACGCCGCAAGCGGCGCGCTGTCGCTTTCGGGCACGATCGCTGCCGCCGAGCGGCTGCGGTTAGAATCGAGTAATGCCGCCATCTCGGGCGCGAAGAGCATGTCGGCGCCGCCGCGTTTCGCCGCGCCGATCGCATCGACGATTGCCGCGGTGTTGGCGGCGGGATCGATGCCGCTGGTTATCTGCAGGAGGGCGATACGCATGCCGCCAGCCTAACCGCTGGCGGGGCGAAGTCCATTGGCGATCGCGGGTGCTGGCCGAGGCGCTCGATGACGGCCAACGCGCCGCGTTGACCCGGCTGCTGCTGTTACTGACATCGGCAGGGGGCGTTCTTGTCGACCGCCATGCGGTAGCCGAAGAGACGGTGCCGCTAAGATAAGCCGCCAAATTCGGGACTTCTGGAGCCCCCTGGATCGCACGATCCTGCGGTGTGGGTACACGCAATTTTAATCCTTAGCGCATATCGCCGATCGCTAAGGAGAATGCCATGTTTCGCTACCTCGCGATAATCGCTGCCGTTGCTGTTCCGTCTGCGGTGCACGCCGCAACCGACGCGTCGGCGGGCTTTCGGATTTCGCTCGAGATCCCCGAAGTCTGCGAGATCGAAGCCTCGGCCATTACGGTCGATGCGGGTGGTACCTCGGCAAGCGGGTCGGTTTTCGAAATGTGCAACAGCGGCCGCGGGTTTCGCATCATGGCGTCCCACCGTGCGCTCGGCGACAACGAACAGGCGCAGATCAGCTACGGCGGACAAGTCCATCAGCTCGACAGTTCGGGTCTCAGCGATGTCGCGCTCCGCAACGGTCCTTCGGTCGCAACTGTGCCGGTGATGATCAGCACCAACGGCCTCGTTCAGAATCTGACGATCAGCCTGGGGCTTGCGATCATCTAACTTACAGGGCGGTCACCGTGATCGTGATCCGGTCAGAGTACCGGCCGGCAAGGACGACAACCGGCGGCACGACGACACTCATTGGCCGGCTATCCCCACCTCGAGGCGTCCCGCCGGGCTGAATAAATTCATTGCTGCCGGCAAGATCGACCAGAACGCCGTCATAATACAGCCGATATGGAATTTTCTCGCTGCCCTGTTCGTGCAGCAGGTTGCCGAGGTTGATCGAGCTGATGCTGACAACATAGGGTGCCGTGCTGAAGACGCGGGCGCCGAAAGGTTCGGATCGGGTTTCCCTCGTGGTCGACAGGTCTCCCAAGTCCACCTGGGCAGCATTGTTTCCGCCCCCTCCCGTAATAGCGCCTACCAAGCGCAACGATACCGTGGCCGGGATGATGACGGTCACGGTCAGCGGCGTGCGATCGACGATGTTGCCGTCGCCGTCGATCAGCAACAGTTCGAGCGGTTCGGTGAACGTACCCGCTGACAAGCCCCATTCGGTGGCGACCCCAATCTGGAACGGGACGACCCGTCCCTGCGGACCAGGAGGCGCGTTGGCGACCACGACGTCGCTATCAGTGGTGCCGGCTGCGGTGGGATCGGCAAGAATTTCGATTTGCCGATTTCCCGGTGCGCTCAGTGCGAACGGGGGATAATCGGAGCCAGGCAAACCGCCGAGCCTGGCCACGCGAATCGTGGCCCCGCAGGGAGTTGCGCCGGGCGCGCCAGGAGTCCCCGCTGCATTCTGCACGCGGACCTCGAAATTCTGGGTAGCCCGCCCGCCGGGTTCGATCGCGACATCGTTGATGATGAGCGTCTGCGCATAGCGCAGCGCGCGGCCGATGTCTGTGCCGCC
>CAZHWG010000136.1:0-5142 GCA_964535925.1 uncultured Sphingorhabdus sp. | reverse complement strand
CAACATTGCGGCGCATTACGACCTCGGCAACGATTTCTACGCCGCGTGGCTCGACGAGACGATGAGCTATTCAAGCGCGATTTTCGCCGGCGACGAACCCCTCGAAAGCGCGCAGCGCCGCAAGATCGAGGCGATCTCCGACCGGTTGGCGCTCGCTCCCGGCGACCGCTTGCTCGAGATCGGTTGCGGCTGGGGCTATCTCGCCAATCGCTTTGCCGAACAGGGGATAGCGACGACCGCAATCACCCTATCCGAGGAGCAGCGCGCCTGGGCCGAGGGTCGCTATCGCGTCGGCGGCAAGCCGCTGCGCTTCGAGCTTGTCGATTATCGCGCGATGACGGGACAGTTCGACGGCATCGCGAGCGTCGAGATGGTAGAGGCGGTGGGGCAGCAATATTGGCCGCAATATCTCGATTGTATCGCGCGCTGCCTCAGGCCCGGTGGCCGCGCTGCCATCCAGTATATCGCAATCGACGACGCGATCTTCGCCGACTACGCCGCCAGCGCCGATTTTATCCAGACCTATATCTTCCCTGGCGGGATGCTTCTGTCGACCGATCGTTTCCGTGCGCTCGCCGAAGAGCGCGGTCTCGTCTGGAGCGACGAAACGCGGTTCGGCGACGATTATGCCGAGACGCTGAAACAATGGCGCGTACGGTTCGACATGGCCGTTGAACAAGGGTGCCTGCCGAATGGTTTCGACAAGCGGTTCCGTGACTTGTGGCGCTATTATCTGATGTACTGTGAGGGTGGATTTCGCGGTGGCGGGATCTGGGTTGCGCAGGTCACGTTGACCAAATCCGTCTGATCAGCTGCCCAGCTCGAGGCGTTCGGTGCTGTTGAAGCCGCGATCGATCAGCGCGACGATTGCGTCGGCGACGACCTCGGGCGACTTGAGATCGGCCGGGTCCTCGCCCGGATAGGCGCGCGCCCGCATGGTCGTGCGAGTTGCACCGGGATCGACGATCGCAGTGCGGATCTTCGAGATGTTGCACGTCTCGGCGCCGTAACAGGTGACAAGCGTGTCGAGCGCCGCCTTCGATGCGCCATAGGCGCCCCAGAAGGCGCGCGGCGACCGGCCGACGCTCGAGGTGATCGCCACCAGTCGGCCCCCGTCCGATTTTCGCAGCAGGGGATCGAACGCGGCAATCAGCGCTTGCTGCGCGAGGACGTTGAGCGTGAAGACGCGGTTGAGGTCCTTGCCGTCGATCGCCGTGACGGGGGTCAGCGTGCCGAGCGTCGCGGCGTTGAGGATCAGGATATCGAGGTGGCCCCAGCGCTCGCTGACGGCTTTCGCCAGCCTGGCGATGCTCTGGCCGTCGGTAAGATCGAGCGGCGCGATCGTCGCATGGCCGCCAGCGGCATGGATCGCCTCTTCGACCGCCTCCATGTCCTTGGCAGTCCGCGCTGCAAGAATGACATGGATGCCCTTCGCTGCGAGTGCCTGGGCAGTCGCAGCACCGATCCCGCGGCTGGCCCCGGTGACCAGCGCAACCTTGTCCTCGCCTGCCATCAGACGAGATGCTCGCCGAGTAACTGCAGCTGATCGGAGTCGCTGCCCTTGGCATGGTCGGTCAGCGGAGTGGGATAATCGCCGCTGAAACAGGCATCGCAATACTGTGGCACGGAATCGTCGCGACCGGCCTCACCCAAGGCACGGTACAGCCCGTCTATGCTGACGAAGGCGAGGCTGTCGGCGCCAATATGCGCACACATCTGGTCGACGTTCTTTGACGAGGCGAGCAAGTTTTCGCGGCGCGGCGTGTCGACGCCGTAAAAGCAGCTGTTGCGAGTCGGCGGACTCGCGATCCGCATGTGCACCTCGGTGGCGCCAGCGTCGCGCATCATCTGGACGATCTTCATGCTGGTCGTGCCGCGGACGATTGAATCGTCAATCAGGATGACACTCTTGCCTTCGATCAGCGCCTTGTTGGCGTTGTGCTTGAGCTTGACGCCGAGATGGCGAACCTTGTCGCTCGGCTGGATGAAGGTCCGGCCGACATAGTGCGAGCGGATGATGCCCAGTTCGAACGGGATGCCCGATTCTTGCGCATAGCCGATCGCCGCCGGTACGCCGCTATCGGGTACGGGGATGACGAGGTCGGCGGCAATGCCGTTCTCACGCGCGAGTTCGGCGCCGATCGCCTTGCGCACCGAGTAAACCGACGACCCATCGACGATCGAATCTGGGCGCGAAAAATAAACGTGCTCGAAGATGCAGAAGCGCGGCGGGGTCGCGGCAAACGGCTTGACCGAGCGGATTTTCCCGTCGCGGACGATGATGATCTCACCCGGCTCGACCGAGCGGATGAACTCGGCACCGACGACGTCGAGTGCGACCGATTCCGATGCGAAGATGACGGCATCGTCGAGCATCCCCATTACAAGCGGGCGTATGCCGAGCGGATCGCGCGCTGCAATCATTCCTTCGGAGGTCAGGCAGACGAACGAATAGGCGCCCTCGAGTTGTTTGAGAGCATCGATGAAGCGGTCGATCAGGGTCGAATAGAGAGAGGTCGCGACCAGGTGGATGACTGTTTCGGTATCGCTCGTCGACTGGAAGATCGAGCCGCGGCGGACAAGGTCCTTGCGCAGTTTTTCGGCGTTCGAAATATTGCCGTTGTGGGCGACCGCAAAGCCGCCCGACGAAAGGTCGGCGAACAGCGGCTGGACATTGCGCAGCGCGGTCTCGCCCGTCGTCGAATAACGCACATGGCCGATCGCCGAATCGCCGCGCAACGCGCGGATGATCTCGTCGCGATCGAAGTTGCCCGCGACATGGCCCATCGCCCGGTGCGAATGAAAATGGTCGCCGTCATAACTGGTGATGCCGGCAGCTTCCTGTCCGCGATGTTGCAGAGCATGGAGGCCAAGCGCAACAACCGCCGAGGCGGTATCGACATTCGCTATGCCGAATACCCCGCACTCTTCGCGAAGTTTGTCGTCGTCGAATGGGTCTGTTGTGATCAGCACGGGCGGCCTTCTGGCTGGGGTCGATCAACGGTGGCGAAGCGGACTTCGCCCTCGCGGGCCATATAGGGACGGTACCCCAATATGTCTGCCCCCAATCTACCTTTTCTGTTGCCCCTTGGTGCATAGTGCGGAGATGCGATAGGAAGCGCGGATGATCGCCCATTACCGTAAGGCCTTCTGGCCCTGCGCTGCGCTGATATTTTCGCTCGCGCTCCCCAGCTGCCGTGACGGCCATGCGCCGGTGGAGCGGCCAAGCGAATCGTCGCTCGAAACAGCCGCGCAAGACGCGGGCGTGATTGTCGATAGCGATACCCTTAATCCAGTCGGTTCCTACGCGAGGCGCCATGAAAATGGCCTTCACGAGCTTTGTATTGCGCCTGCACCCGCTGCGAACGACTATGTCTTCGGAATGATCGCGGAACTTGGCGCCGGCCTTTCGTGCCAAGGCAGGGGGCGGGTGTCGGGGAGCGCTGACACGCTTCGCTTCGTCTTCGACGGCGTGCCCAATTGCGCCATCGACGCACATTATGACGGCGAGGGAATCCGGCTGTCGGGCAAGGTTCCGTCGCAGTGCGCTGCGCTGTGTTCGACGCGCGCTACCTTCGCCGGATTATCGGTCCTGCGGTCGGGCTGGTCGCGCCAGGACGCGCGGCGAGTGCGCGCACGCCACGCCGCAAGGGGTATCGTTAAAGGCGAGCCGCTCTGTGGCTGACTTGACGTTCACGTAAACGGCATATAGAAATCTCGCGCATGACGAGTTCCCACGGCCATGCGCATCTCGATACGCCCGACGTCCATGGCCGCCAGACCTATTCGATCGGCGACCTGTCGAGCGAGTTCGCTGTCACCGGTCGCGCACTGCGGTTTTATGAAGACGAGGGCCTGATCGCGCCGACGCGCAAGGGGCTAACGCGCGTCTATTCGAAGCGCGATCGCGCGCGGCTTGCGTGGATACTGCGCGCTAAGCGCGTCGGATTCAGCCTGGCCGACATCAAGGAGATGATTGATCTCTACGATGTCGGCGATGGCCGCGCGGTCCAGCGCCGTGTAACGATCGAGAAATGTCAGGCGCGGATCGATCTGCTCAGGGCGCAGCGCGAGGATATTGACAGCGCGATCGACGAACTCAAACTGTTCGTAGAAATGGTCAAGAAGGCCGATCGGGGGGAAATGCCTTCCGTCAGCAACAAGCGCCGAAAAAGCGCATCGAAAGGAAGTTAATGCCCAGCTATTCCGCGCCCGTCAAAGATACGCGCTTCATTCTCAACGATGTTATTGGCATCGATCGTTTCTCCAATCTGGTAGGATTCGAGAACGCGAGCGGCGACATGATCGACGCCATTCTGGGCGAAGGCGCCAAGTTCGTCGAGGAGGTGCTCTTTCCACTCAACCAGGTCGGCGACCTGCAGGGTTGCCAGCGCCACGATGATGGCAGCGTGACGACGCCCGAGGGGTTCAAGGCAGCATACGACAAGTATCGTGAAGCTGGCTGGGGCACGCTGTCGGCACCGGAGGAATTTGGCGGCCAAGGCATGCCGCACGTTCTGGCGATGGCGTTCGAGGAATATATGACAAGCGCGAACATGGCATTTGCCATGTATCCCGGCCTGACGCATGGCGCGGTCGCCGCGATCCTCGCCAAGGGTTCGCAGGAACTGAAGGAAAAGTTCACGCCGAAGATGATCTCCGGCGAATGGGGCGGGACCATGAATCTTACCGAGCCGCAGTGCGGCACCGACCTCGGCCTGATCCGCACTAAGGCAGAGCCGCAGGGCGACGGCAGCTACAAGATCACCGGCACGAAAATCTTCATTTCGTCGGGCGAGCATGACCTCACGGACAACATCGTCCACCTCGTTCTCGCCAAGACACCCGATGCGCCCGACAGCGTCAAGGGAATCAGCCTGTTCATCGTGCCCAAGTTCATGGTAGGCGACGACGGATCGCTGGGTGAGCGGAACGCCGCATCGTGCGGATCGATCGAGCACAAGATGGGTATCCACGCCAATTCGACCTGCGTGATGAACTATGATGGCGCGACGGGCTATATGGTGGGCGAGGAGAATAAGGGCCTCGCCGCGATGTTCGTGATGATGAACGCGGCGCGGCTCGGCGTAGGGCTGCAGGGGCTCGGCATTGCCGAGGTCGCCTACCAGAACGCCGTCGCCT
>CAZHWG010000135.1:0-5164 GCA_964535925.1 uncultured Sphingorhabdus sp. | reverse complement strand
CCTGATCACGATGAGCCTCGCCATGCTCGCGACCGCGCCGGTCGGCCCTGTGCTTGGGCCGTTCAGCGGCTTCGACCTGTTCATCGGCGCGCTTGGCGTCGTCCTGTTCGTCCTGTTCGTCGTCCAGACGTTGGCGACCGCCAGGGCGCTGCTCGATCGCGAAGCGCAAAATCGCGAATCGGCGGGCGGCTGACCGGTCAGCCCGATTCGGCGATCGCGCGGGCGTAGACGCTCGCGCGCGGGCGTTCGAACAGCTGCATCACGAGCGGTTCGAAAAACGACAGCGGAGCGTGTTGGTAATCGGGATCGAACGCAGTCTGGTCGTATTTCGCGCAGAATTCGGCGGTCGCCTCGAAATGTTCGTGGCCGCGGAACGCCTCCCGCGCATCGCTGTCTAGGCCGATATAATCGAAGAAATAATAGCCCTGGAAGATGCCGTGGTGCGCGGTCATCCAGTGAAGCTCCTCGCTGACGAACGGCTTGACGATCGCCGCAGCGATATCGGGATGGTTGTACGCGCCGAGCGTGTCGCCGATGTCATGGAGCAGCGCCATCGCGACATAATCGTCGGGCCGACCGTCGCGGTGCGCGCGCGTCGCGGTCTGCAGGCTGTGCGTCAGCCGGTCGACCGGAAAGCCGCCATAGTCACCGTCGAGCAGCTGGAGATGATCGAGCACGCGCCGCCCGCCACCGGGCGCGAAATCCTTGTAGTGCGCCGCGATGATATCCCAGTCGGCCTGCGTCCCTTCGTCCATCGAACGGAATTGCGCGCGGGAATGTGGATCGGCGTCGGCCATCGGGATTCTCCTCTGGGCGAGAGGATAGGCGCTTGTCGTCGAAGCACCAAACCGGTTTTGGGGTACTGGCGACGAGCGGATCGAGCCTGAGAAGGGGATCGCGCTTCGCGCGCTGGGCGAAGGCCCTCGACACATTCGTGTCTTGCGAGTTTCAGAATTTCGTCCCCCGGACGCAATTGTTGAAACTGGTGGAGCCGAGGGGGATCGAACCCCTGACCTCTACACTGCCAGTGTAGCGCTCTCCCAGCTGAGCTACGGCCCCATCATTTCGCCCGCCGGTCTGGTTCCGGCCGGGCAGGCGCACGCCTTTATGCGAGCGCATCCAGCCATGCAAGGGGCACATCGCCCCGCGCATGGCCAATCAGCAAATCAGGTGTCTTCCTTGTCGTCGTCGCCCTTGCCCTTGACCACGCCAAGGTCATCGTCGCCGCCAAGATCGACGTCGTTGTCGGGCGAATCATCGTCCTCGTCGACATCGATGTCGAGATCGTCGTCGGCGACCTCGTTTTCTTTTTCTTCCTTGGCCTTGGCTTCCTTGTCCTTCTGATTCGCATCATAGGGCATGGTCTGCTTCGACTTCAGGACGGGCTCGGGCGTCCAGGTGTTTTCGCACTCGATGCAGACGACCGGGTCGTCCTTGCCGAGGTCGTAGAACCGCGTGCCGCATTTCGGGCAGGTACGCTTGCTGCCCCATTCCGCCTTCGCCATGTCGAGAAGATTCCATCTAGTTTGGTGGGATGCGGCATCGCCCGGATCCCGTGGGAGCCGCTCTGCCGCGAATTGGCGTGCGCCTTGCCAGAAGCGGGGGCCGCTGTCAAAAACCCTTTCGCGTGCGCGGGCCGCCGATGGGGCCGCGCGCCCTCGCACAGCACAGGAAGCCGTCATCACCCACGCCGCCGACACGCCTCGCCCGACCCGGTTCGCGCCATCGCCGCCGCTCACAGGGACGATCGCGGCGCCGGGCGACAAGTCGATTTCGCACCGCGCGATCATCCTCGCCGGGCTGGCGATCGGGACCAGCCGGATCAGCGGCCTGCTCGACAGCGGCGACGTCGCCGCGACGATCGGCGCGATGCGCGCGATGGGCGCGCGGATCGAACAGGACGGTACCGACTGGATCGTCGACGGCGTCGGCGTCGGCGGATTGCTCCAGCCGCAAGGCGCGCTCGACATGGGCAACAGCGGAACCTCGGCGCGGCTGCTGATGGGCCTCGTCGCGAGCCATCCGATCAGCGCGACCTTCATCGGCGATGCGTCGCTCAGCCGCCGACCGATGGCGCGCGTCGCCGCGCCGCTCGCCGACATGGGCGCCGCAATCGTCGCCGCGCCGGGCACGCGGCTGCCGCTCAATGTGCGCGGTCTCGCGCCCGCGATTGCCCTCGCCTATCGCCTGCCGATCGCCTCGGCGCAGGTGAAGTCGGCGCTGCTGCTCGCCGGGCTCAATACGCCGGGGGTAACGCGCGTGATCGAACCGGTCGCGACGCGCGACCACTCCGAACGGATGCTCGCGGCGTTCGGCGCCGACATCGCGGTCGCAATCGACGGCGACGGCGTTCGCACGATCACCCTCACCGGGCAGCGCGACCTCGCCCCGTGCGACCTGGCGGTGCCGGGCGATATCTCGTCGGCCGCCTTCCCGATCGTCGCGGCGCTGCTCGTGCCCGAATCGCGCGTCACGGTGACCGGCGTCGGGACCAATCCGCGCCGCGACGGCCTGCTGCGCGTGCTGGGCGAGATGGGCGGCGATATCGTCCTGGCCAACGAACGCGATGTCGGCGGCGAGCCCGTTGCCGATATCACTGCCAGCCATTCGGCCTTGCGCGGCATCGACATCGCGGCGGACCTGGCATCCGACATGATCGACGAATTCCCGGTCCTGTTCATCGCCGCCAGCATGGCGCGCGGGCGCACCGTCGCGCGCGGGCTCGGCGAGCTGCGCCACAAGGAGGCCGAC
This sequence comes from uncultured Sphingorhabdus sp., assembly GCA_964535925.1. Lineage (GTDB taxonomy): Bacteria > Pseudomonadota > Alphaproteobacteria > Sphingomonadales > Sphingomonadaceae > Flavisphingopyxis. Next base: position 2,413 of record CAZHWG010000135.1, on the reverse strand, counting down.
CGGCTCGGCGCGATGGCCGCTGCGCTTACCGCCTGCGGGGCGCACGCGCACATCGACGGCGACGCCATGATCATCGACGGCAGCGGCGGCGCGCCGCTGCCCGGCGGCGCCACCATCGCCGCACACCACGACCACCGCATCGCGATGAGCATGGCGGTTGCCGGCCTCGCCAGCCGCGACGGGGTGACGATCGACGACATGACAAGCGTCGCGACGAGCTTTCCGTCTTTCGTGCCCCTCATCGAACGCCTACAGGCGGGGGCATGACCATCATCACCCCGTTCGCCGCCGACCTGATCGGCTTTGCCGGCAGCTTCTGCATCGTCGCCGCCTTCGCTTACGCCAATTCGGCGAAGCAGATGAACAAGCTGCTCTTCAACATCGTCAATTTCGTCGGGGCAGCGCTGCTCGCGGTCTCGCTGACGGTGAACTACAACCTGCCGACGCTCGTCCTCGAGTTCGTCTGGATGGCCATCGCGCTCTACGGCATCGTCGGCGCTCTCAGCAGCCGTTCGCGGCCCGCCGAAACGCGCTGATGATCATCGCCGTCGACGGGCCGACCGCCAGCGGCAAGGGGACGATCGCCAGGGCGCTGGCGGCGCATTACCGCCTGCCGCTGCTCGATACCGGGCTGCTCTATCGCGCGGTCGGGGCGCAGTGCGCCGCGCTCGGCCTCGATCCCGATGCCGAGGACGAGGCGGTGCGCGCGACCGCTTTTGCCGACAGCTTGCTGACCGATCCGGCGCTGCGCAGCGAAGGCGTCGGCGGGCTCGCCAGCCGCGTGTCGAAACATCCCGCCGTGCGCGCGGCGCTGCTCAGGCGCCAGCAGGATTTCGCCAACCAGCGCGGCGGAGCGGTGCTCGACGGACGCGATATTGGCACCGTCATCGCGCCGCACGCCGACGCCAAATTGTTCGTCACCGCCAGCGTCGCCGCGCGCGCCGCGCGCCGCCATGCCGAGATGGTCGGCCGTGGCGAGGACGTGACGCTCGCCGCGATCGCCGCCGATCTGGCCGCCCGCGACAAGCGCGACAGCAGTCGCGCGACCGCCCCGCTGACGCGCGCCGACGATGCGCTCTTGCTCGATACGAGCGATCTCACTATAGAGCGCGCCGTCGAGCAGGCGATTGTCCTGGTGGACGAGGCGCTCTCCGCCAAGCGGACGAGCGGCGTCGAATAGGCCGGGCCAACCGGTCAAGCGACATGGCAGCGATGGACCCACGCCCCCCGCAAGGGAGGTCGGTTCGTTCGCCATGGCGCGATTTGTCGCTTTCCGGGCCTCTTCCCCCATAATCGCGTGACCGGCTCTTCGGCGGCATGGGGTCGTCGGGGAATCTCTGGCCCTCAGACCTCGGGACTTGTCCCGATGGCCGGACAAACGAACGATTAGGACACTCTCACACATGGCCACTAAGGCAAACCCGACCCGCGACGATTTCGCGGCTCTCCTCAACGAACATCTCGGCGGCGAAGACGAAAGCTTCGAAGGTCGCGTCGTCAAGGGCACCGTCACCGCGATCGAAAACGATCTCGCGATCATCGACGTCGGCCTGAAATCCGAAGGCCGCGTCAGCTTGCGCGAATTCTCCGCACCGGGCCAGCCGTCGACGCTCAAGGTCGGCGACGAAGTCGAAGTCTATGTCGATCGCGTCGAGAACGCGCAGGGCGAAGCGATGTTGTCGCGCGACCGCGCCCGCCGCGAAGCCGCATGGGACAAGCTCGAGAGCGAGTTCGGCGAGGAAAAGCGCGTCGAGGGCGTCATCTTCGGTCGCGTCAAGGGCGGCTTCACCGTCGACCTCGGCGGCGCCGTGGCCTTCCTGCCCGGCAGCCAGGTCGACATCCGCCCCGTGCGCGACGTCACCCCGCTGATGGACATTCCCCAGCCCTTCCAGATCCTCAAGATGGATCGTCGCCGCGGCAACATCGTCGTGTCGCGTCGCGCCGTGCTTGAAGAAACCCGCGCTGAACAGCGTTCGGGCCTGATCCAGAACCTCACCGAGGGTGCGGTCATCGAAGGCGTCGTCAAGAACATCACCGATTACGGCGCGTTCGTCGATCTCGGCGGCATCGACGGCCTGCTCCATGTCACCGACATGAGCTACAAGCGGATCAACCACCCGAGCGAGGTCATCAACATCGGTGACACGGTCAAGGTGCAGATCATCCGCATCAACCGCGAAACGCAGCGCATCAGCCTCGGCATGAAGCAGCTCGAGAGCGATCCGTGGGAAGGCGCAGAGGCCAAGTACCCGGTCGGCGCCAAGCTGTCGGGCCGCGTCACGAACATCACCGAATACGGTGCGTTCGTCGAGCTCGAACCCGGTATCGAAGGCCTGGTCCATGTCAGCGAAATGAGCTGGACCAAGAAGAACGTCCACCCCGGCAAGATCGTCTCGACCAGCCAGGAGGTCGA
>CAZHWG010000134.1:0-5186 GCA_964535925.1 uncultured Sphingorhabdus sp. | reverse complement strand
CGGGGCAAGGTCGAGCCGTCATTGCGAGCGTAGCGAAGCAATCCAGGGCGTAACTTGCTACGCCCTGGATTGCTTCGTCGCCTGCGGCTCCTCGCAATGACGATGATGGGTGGGGGTGACGATGGATCGGGCGGGAGTGTTGGCGGCCTTGGTCGTGCAGGCCGAGCGGCCGCCCAATTCGGCGGTGCAGGACATGGTCACGCTGCGCGCGGTGATCGAGGAGGCGAGCGAGATGGGGGCGCAGCGCGCGCTGGCCCGCATCGGGCTGAGCGACACGCAAGCGGGCGAGGATATCGAGGAGCTGCGCGAGCTGCTCGGCGCGTGGCGCGCGGCGAAGAAGAGCGCGGTCAAGTCGGCGATCGAATGGCTGCTGCACGGGCTGCTCGCGCTGCTGCTCGTCGGGCTGGCGGTGCGCTTTGGCCTGGGGGACCTGGTGTGAGGTTCGCGGGCTATGCGGCGGTGTTCGGGGTGGCCGATCGCGGCGGCGACGTGGTGCGCGCGGGGGCGTTCGGCGATGTCGCGGGCAAGGCGGGCGTGCCGCTGCTGTGGCAGCATCGCGGCGATGTCGCGATCGGGCGCGTCGAGTATCTCGCCGAGGATGCGCGGGGGCTGCGCGTGATCGGGCGACTGGCGGACAGCGCGGCGGGGGCCGAGGCGGCGCGCGCGCTCAGCGCGGGGCGGATCGACGGGCTGTCGTTCGGCTACCGGGTGAGGGACGCGCGCGCCGGACCGGCGGGACAGCGCGAACTGGTCGCGCTCGAGCTGGTCGAGGTGAGCCTGGTCGCCGTGCCGATGCAAAGACTGGCGCGGGTGCACATGGTGGAAAGCAATTGACGTTTCCAGCCAAGTCATCAATCGTCTCCAGTCGATGGGGAGGATTGAAATGAATAGATATTTGATAGCAATGACCGCCGTTCCCTTGTTGGTTAGCGCGTCGGCCGGCCAGGCGGCGCCCAAAACCTACGGTTGCGACACGGCAGCGGGGCGCTTTTCGGAATTCAAGGAGACAGTGCGGGCCGAAGGCTTAGTCCTGCGGGGAACGATTACTCCCAACGAGTTCCGTAAGGACAAGCGATGGGCACCGAGCGGATGGGTCCGCATCGGCGACGACGACACAAATGTGCGAATCCGCCTTGTTGCCGACGATAGCGGGGCCAAGGAGGCTTATATTTTCGTAAGCACCGTAAACGACGGCAAAACCCTAGAAGGGACGGTTGGATCGGTGAAAATCGGTCAGCCAGTTCCGTTCAACCTAGTCGTGATGGAAAACTCGGTCCGCGTAACGGTCGACGGGAAGTCGACCGAGGTCGCGCTGACCTTGCCGAAAGATGTCGAGGTATCGATGGCGTGTTCGACAGGCGATTTTGTTTTCGAAAACGTCGAATGGTAATTCGAGAGGATGAATCGTCGCCCGCGCGGCGATGACGAAATGACCGTGGTGCTGGGTGGCACCGCCCCTGCATGGCGCGCACTGCGCGACCCTCTCCCCGGCGGGGGGAGGCGCGGGTCCACGCGATGGAGGAGCGTCAGTCGTCGGGTGTCAGGCAGACGTAGAGGATCGTGATCGCCGAGATGGTGGCGAACATAAAGGCGCCGTTGAGCGAGCCGTCGCCGATTTCGGTCTGCCACATCTGGAAGAATGCGCTGCCGAAGGTCATGAACAGCCCGAACCAGGTGATCAGCGCCATGCCGGCTGCCAGCACGCCATAACGCTTGGCCGCGTGGAAGGTGGCGGTGTCGGCGTTGCGGGCCTGGAACAGGTCCCATCCGCCCTTGAGGCCGAGCGAGGCGACGGCGAATTCGCCGGCGAGGACCGCGATCAGCGCAGCCCAGTGCAGCGCCGATAGATCCGATTTGAAAAACAGCGTGTCGGGATAGGCGACATGGTCGGTGCCGCCGATGACATAGGCGAGCGCAGCTTTCGCGGCGACAAGATTGGCGATGTTCTGCAAGGCGTAGAACAAGGCGTGCAGCCCGATCAGTGTAACGAGAACCGATTTGAGCAGTCGTGTGGCATTCATGCTGACCTCCCCCTGAAATGTCGCCAGGCGACGATAGCCGAATACTTCATTTGTGCAAGATGACCGCCTGGCCGGGCAGGCCCGGCACCCGAGTTAATCGAGAGAAGCGGCAATGGCCGTCCTTCGGGGCGGCTTTTTTTATGGAATTTTTCAACAAGGAGAAGGTGCGATGAGCGGGCAGGTGGTGGAGACGGCAGAGGCGGTACAGCGCGAACTGGTCGCGCTCGACCTGGTCGAGGTGAGCCTGGTCGCCGTGCCGATGCAAACGCTGGCGCGGGTGCACATGGTGGAAAGCATGTGACGGGTATTAGGTCGATATCTGAAGAATAGAGCACACGTGGTAGGATTACGCCCAAAGCCACAATCGGAGGCCTATTGAAATGGCGGCTTTACTGAATGTCCTCCCAGTCAGGATCCGTCATGCCGGGCATCGATTGGTAATGTCACTCGCTATTGTTGCTGGCGCTCTGCTCGCGTCGGCCTGCAGCAATAGTGCGTCTGCATCGAGTTGCCATAACCCCTTAAAACTGGGAGCAAACTCTATCTCACCAGTGTTTGTAGCTAGGCTTAAAGTAGGTGAGGGCGAATTCGAAGAGATCGAAAAAATGGTTCGCGAATTTGCCCAACAACGCGGTTGGGACATTGTCGTTATTCCTAATTCAGCCTTGCCGGGACATGCTTGGTTCCAAGCGTCGGTCTGCGAGACCAAAGGTACCTTGCTTTCCATCGACTATATCGGGTCATTTGGTCCGGACGAAAACGGAATCTTCATAAATGTCTATCAGCCGCAGGGTGGCTCCAGTTGGAAGGAGCCAGCGAAGGATTTGTTACAAACATTTGAGGCGGAGTGGCCCGGGCGATTAGAATTCTTGAGAGATTCCCAGCTTGTGGCGAGACCTGCTTGGTATCCTGACCCGATCGAAAACCCATAGCGTTTCGGCGATATGATGGATCCTGCATGAGCGGGATGACAAGATTTAAACTGTGGCAATGGCCGTCCTTCGGGGCGGCTTTTTTTATGGAATTTTTCAACAAGGAGAAGGTGCGATGAGCGATCAGGTGGTGGAGACGGCGGGCGATCCGCTGGTGGCGAGTTTCGATGCGTTCGAGGGCGCGGCGGGTGAGGGCGGCGCGGTTGGCGAGCGGCCGATGCTTGAAGGCGTCAAGGAGCATGCCCCGGCGCGCAGCGCGTTTACCGAGCGCTATCTGCGCAAGGGGATCGATGCGGGGTTCGAGATGAAGGCGCTGACCACGCTGGCGGGACCCGAGGGCGGCTATGCGGTGCCGCAGGAGATCGACGCGAAGATCGATGCGATCCTCAAGGACATCTCGCCGATCCGCAGCCTCGCCAATGTCGTCGCGACGGGGACGAGCGGCTATCGCAAGCTCGTCGCCACCGGCGGGATGGCGTCTGGCTGGGTCGCCGAGACCGCGGCGCGCGCCGAGACGGTCACGCCCGATTTCGCCGAGATCGCGCCGCCGATGGGCGAGCTTTACGCCAACCCGGCGGCCAGCCAGGCGATGCTCGACGATGCGATGTTCGACGTCGAGGACTGGCTGGCGGGCGAGATCGCGCGCGAGTTCGCCGCCGCCGAGGGCGCCGCGTTCGTCGCCGGATCGGGGATCGACCGGCCCAAGGGCTTCCTCACCTATCCGACCGCCGCCGAGGGCGATGCGACGCGCGCCTTCGGGACGATCGAGCATCTCGCGACGGGGGTCGATGGCGATTTCGGCAGCGGAGCGGACGACCTGATCGACCTGGTCCAGTCGCTTCGCGCGCCGTACCGCCAGGGCGCGGCGTTCGTGATGAATGCGGCAACGCTGGGCGTGATCCGCAAGCTCAAGACCGCCGACGGCGCGTTCGTGTTCCAGCCGAGCCTGGCCGAAGGGCGGCCCGACACTCTGCTCGGCTATCGCATCGTCGAGGCCGAGGACATGCCCGATATCGGATCGGATAGCCTATCGATTGCATTCGGCAATTTCGAGGCGGGCTATATCGTCGCCGACCGCGGCGAGACCGCGATCCTGCGCGATCCGTTCACCAACAAGCCGTTCGTGCATTTCTACGCGACCAAGCGCGTCGGCGGCGCGGTGACCAACAGCGAGGCGATCAAGCTGCTCAGGTTCGGGCTGGCATAAGCCCGGCCTGCCCTCCTGACCCCCGTCGCGCATGCGGCCGGGGGAAAGCGGCCCGGTGCGTCTTCCCCTTGGCGCACCGGGCTTTTGATTCGACTGCGAGGTGAAGCATGAGCGAACGGGATTTCGCCGACCGGATTCGGGGCGTGGCGCGATGAGCGGGGCGAGCGAGACGCATGCGCTTGAGCCGGGTCCGCCCGCGCTGGCGCTCGACGAGGCCAAGGCCTGGCTGCGCATCACGACGCCGCAGGACGACGCGACGATAGCCGCGTTGGTCCGCGCGGCGAGCGACACGTGCGAGGCGTTCATCGGTCAGTACCTGGTCGAGCGCGCCTGCCGCAGCGTGGTGGCAGCCGACGGACGCTGGCAAAGGCTCGGCGCGGCGCCGGTAAGGGCGATTACCGCGGCCGAGGCGATCGCGCGCGACGGCACCGCGAGCGCGCTGACCGACGACGCCTATGAACGCGATATCGCCGCCGATGGCGAGGGCTGGGTGCGCCATGCCGGCGGGGCGGCGGTCCGGCTCAGCGTCGACTATCGCGCCGGTCTCTCGGTCGAGGCGGGCGGCCTGCCCGAGGCGCTGCGCCAGGGGCTGCTGCGGCTCGTCGCGCATCTTTATGGCACGCGCGCCGGCGGCGGCGAAACGCCGCCCGCGGCGGTGATCGCGCTGTGGCGGCCGTGGCGGCGGATGCGACTGTGAGCGGTGCGGCGCGGGACACGCTCGACGACGCTAAGCTGGCGGCGCGGGCGCGGGCGATCGGCGATGCGGCGGCGCGGCGCGCGCTCGATGCGATCGGCGCGGCCATCGCGGCAGACTATCCCGCGCTGGCGATCGAGCGCGAGATCGCGACGCTGCGCGTCTCGGGCGCGGCGCTGCGCGGGCTGGCGCGGCGCGACGTGCGGCTGCGGCTGCCCGGGCTTTGGCTCGACGACTGGGACATCGAAGGCGGAGGCGGGCGATGAGCGGCGGACTCGAAGCGGCGTTACGCGGCGCGATGATCGCCGCGCTCAAGGGCGATGCGGCGCTCG
>CAZHWG010000133.1:0-5233 GCA_964535925.1 uncultured Sphingorhabdus sp. | reverse complement strand
CCGAAGGGCGACACAAGCCGGTGATCGACGCCTTCGTCGTCTGGGCGGCCGACGTGCTCGACGACAATGCGCACCTGATCCGCGACATGGTCCACGAACGCGCCAATGCGCTGCTGCGCTTTACCGGGCTCGACGAGACGATCGCCAATTCGATCGTCAACGGCCTCAACAAGATGCTCGCCGAAATGGCGACCGATCCCGAGCATCCGTTGCGCGTTCGCGCCGAAGAGGCGCTCGCCAACCTCGCCTGGGACCTGCAATACGATCCCGAAATGCAGGCGCGGGTCGCGGGCGTGCGCGACCAGCTGCTCGACAATCCGGCGATCGTGCGCTGGCTCGACGGCCTGTGGGAACAAACGCGCGCCGGGCTGCTGCGCGCCGCGCGCGACCCCGATACCGCGCTTGCCGGCCGGATGGGCGAGGCGATGCGCCAGCTCGGTACGACGCTCGGCGAGGACGCAGCGCTCAAGGACACGGTCAACCGCTTCGCCCGGCGCGCGGTTGCGGGAGCGGCGGCGAGCTATGGCGACAGCGCGGTCAAGCTGGTGTCGGAAACGGTGCGCGGCTGGGATGCGCAGACGATCACCGACCGGCTCGAAAGTGCGGTCGGGCGCGACCTCCAGTATATCCGGATCAATGGCACGCTGGTCGGCGGGCTGGTCGGCATCGCGCTGCACACGATCGACGTGCTGCTGCTCTAGTCGCGTTCGGCGGCGAGGATCGCCTTCAGTCCGCTGCGATAATCGGGATAGGCCGGAACCCAGCCCAACGCCTCTTTCGCCCGCGTATTCGCGACGCGCTTGCTGTCGGCGAGGAACGATCGGGCCATCGCCGACAGCGACGGATCGTCGATGCCGATCAGTGGCGGCGGCGCGACGCCGAGCAGGCGGCAGGCATATTCGACGACCGCGCGCTGGCAGGTCGGGTCGTCGTCGGCAAGGTTGTAGACGCCCGGCGGAGCGGCGAACGACGCGATGATCGCGGAGACGATGTCGTCGACATGGATGCGGTTGGTGATCTGTCCCGAGGCCTCGACGCGCGTCGCGGTCCCGGCGCGGATCCGGTCGAACACGCTGCGCCCCGGACCATAGATACCCGCGAGGCGAAAGACGTGGACGTCGCCGCGCAGCGCCTGCCACGCGCGATCGGCTGCTGCGCGCGAGGCTGCGCGCGGCGACGGGTCCAGGTCGCTGTCCTCGTCGACCCAGCGTCCGTCGCGATTGCCGTAGACGCCGGTCGAGGAGAGATAGCCGACCCATTGCGCGCCCGACAGCGCGATCGCCTCGCCATAGGTATCAAGTACCGGGTCGCGACCGCCGGCCCCGCTCGGGGGCACGCTCGACATGATGTGCGTCGCCGCGCGCAGCGCGCCATGCACCGCGGCCTTGTCGTCGAACACGATCGTGTCGTCGCGCCCTTCGCGCGTCGTCGCCGCGATATCCCAGCCGCGCGCTTCGAGCCGCGCGGCTAGGCGCGCCGCGGTATAGCCCAGGCCGAAGATCAACATCGTCGTCATGGGTCGACCCTAGCGGACGGTGGGTCATGATGAAACGCGGAACACCGTTGTGCCGGGCGGGTTGGCGGAATAAGCGGGAAGCATGACCGACACCTTCAGCGCCGATGCCGCGCCGCCGCCCGAACCGCGCACGATTCGACGCGAGGACTATCGCCCGCCCGACTGGCGGATCGATAAGGTCCATCTCGACGTCGATCTCGGCATTGCCGAAACGCGCGTCGTCGCGACGATGGCCTTGCAGCGGAACGGCACGCACGACCGTCCGCTCAGGCTCGATGCCGACGGCAGCTGGCCGACCGCGCTGCGCGTCGACGGCGCCGATACGCCGTGGAGCAAGGACGGCGAGGGCGACGAGGCGCTGGTCGTCGATATCGCCGCCGACGCCGCCGAACTGGTCGTCGAGACGCGGCTCGCGCCCGACCACAACAGCCAGTTGATGGGGCTCTATGCCTCGGGCGGGATGCTGTGCACCCAGTGCGAGGCCGAGGGCTTTCGCCGCATCGTCCCGTTCGTCGACCGGCCCGACAACCTCGCGATCTATACCGTCCGCATGACCGGCGAGCGGAGTGCGTTTCCCGTCCTGCTCGCCAATGGCGAATGCGTCGAAACCGGCGATGCCGGCGACGGGCGGCACTATGCCGTCTGGCACGACCCCTGGCCCAAGCCGAGCTATCTGTTCGCGCTCGTCGCCGGCGATCTCGTCGCCAACCGCGATTGCTTCACGACGATGTCGGGCAAAAAGGTCGATCTGGCCATCTATGTCCGCGACGGCGATCTCGACCGGACCGGCCACGCGATGGATTCCCTGAAGCGCGCGATGCGCTGGGACGAGGAAACCTATGGTCGCGAATACGACCTGTCGGTGTTCAATATCGTCGCGGTCGACGATTTCAACATGGGGGCGATGGAGAACAAGGGCCTCAACATCTTCAACACTAAGTACATCCTGGCCGACAGCGACACCGCGACCGACCTCGATTACGACGGTATCGAAGGCGTCGTCGCACACGAATATTTCCACAACTGGTCGGGCAACCGCGTGACCTGCCGCGACTGGTTCCAGCTGAGCCTCAAGGAAGGCTTCACAGTCTATCGCGACCAGAGCTTTTCGGCCGACATGGGATCGGCGACGGTCAAGCGGATCGAGGACGTTCGCATCCTGCGCGCCGCGCAATTCCCCGAGGATTCAGGACCGCTGGCGCATCCCGTCCGGCCCGACAGCTACCAGGAAATCTCGAACTTCTACACCGCGACGGTGTACAACAAGGGCGCCGAGCTCATTCGCATGATGGCGACGCTGACCGGACCCGAGCGCTTTCGCGCCGCGACCGACCTCTATTTCGACCGCCACGATGGCGAGGCCGCGACCTGCGAGGATTTCGTCCGCGCGATCGAGGACGGCGGCGAGGTCAACCTCGACCATTTCCGCCTGTGGTACAGCCAGGCAGGGACGCCACGGGTCAAGGCGCGGCTCGACCACGATGCGACGAGCGGCGAGGCGGTGCTTCACCTCGAACAGGCGGTGCCGCCGACCCCCGGTCAGCCCGACAAGCTCCCGATGGCGATCCCTTTGCGGCTGAAGGCGTTCGATATCGCCGCCAACAGCGCCGAGGATCGCGCCGAGGAACAGCTCGTCGACCTCGACACCGCGAGCCAGAGCGTCGCGCTCGGCCGCTTCACCCGCCCGCCCGCTCTGTCGATCAATCGGGGCTTTTCGGCGCCGGTGACGATGGAGATCGAGCGCGCGCCGGGCGAGCTCGCCTGGCTCGCGGCGAACGACGATGACGGCTTTGCCCGTTACGAGGCGCTGCAGCAGCTGATGGTCGAAACGCTGGTCGCGCGGATCGGCGGCGAGGCGGGCGATGTCGACGCGCTCGTTGCGGCGATCACCGAGACGCTGAAAGGCGCGGACGCCGATCCCGCGTTCGTCGCCGAAGCGGTCGTGCTGCCGAGCGAGGCCTATCTCGGCGACCAGATGCTCGTCGTCGATCCGCAGGCTATTCGCGATGTCCGCCGCGACGTCCAGCGGCTGGTCGGGGAGAAGCTCGCACCGCGCTGGCGCGCGATCCAGGCGGACACCGCGACCGACCACGCCGACGTATCGCCGCTTGCCAAGGGCCTGCGCCGCCTGCGCGGCACCGCGCTCGCCTATCTGCTCGTCAGCGGCGAGCCCGATGCTGCCGACATCGCCTTTGCACAGTTCGAGACGGCGGGCGGGATGACCGACCGTCAGTCGGCGCTGCTCACGCTCGCGCACGGCGATTCGCCACTGCGCCAGCGCGCGCTCGATGCGTTCTACGACCGTTTCCACGGCAATCCGCTGGTGCTCGACAAATGGTTCCAGATCCAGGCCTGGGCGATGCGCGACGATACCCCCGAACGCGTCGCGGAACTCGCCGGGCACAAGGACTTCACGCTCGCCAATCCCAACCGCGTGCGTGCGCTCTACGGCGCCTTTGCCGGCAACCAGGCAAGCTTCCACCGCGCCGACGGGGCGGGCTATCGACTCATCGCCGACCTCGTCATCGCGCTCGATGCAAGGAACCCGCAGACCGCGGCGCGGCTCGTCCCGCCGCTCGGTCGCTGGCGCCGGTTCGACGATGCACGCCAGCGCCTGATGCAGGCCGAACTGCGCCGCATCCTGGCAACGCCGGGGCTATCGAAGGATGTCTCCGAACAGGCCGGAAAGAGCCTGTCGGGCTAGTCGCTCAGCGTCCGCCGATCCAGCCGGCGACTTCGCCCGCGACCGCGTTGGCGGCGGCGTTCATCGCGATGCCGACCGCTTGCGGCTCGACCGCGGCAATCGGCACGCGCGCCTGGAAGCGGCGTTTGCTGACATTCTCGCCCTGGACGAGCGTGGCGTCAAAGGTGACGACCGCCTGCATCGCGGTCGCGTCGATGTCGAAATCGACGAGGTCGCCGGCAAGCCGCGTTCCCGGATCGGTCACGCCCTGGCCTTCGTCGAGGACCAGCCGCCCGGTCTTGGCCGCGATCGTCTCGCTGAGCAGGCGGCGGAACAGCCGGTGCGGCGTATCGACCCACTGTGCGTCTTCGACATAGGCGATCTCGGTCGCGTTGGCGCGAACGGGGACGCGCGGCGTCGACAGCTTCTGCGGGATTTCGGGCGTCAGCACGGTGATCGCGCCCTCGGCCGGGCCGCTCGCGGTGGCGCCTGCGTCGAGTTGTGCGTCGGGCGTCAGGCTGAGCAGAAAGGGCGGCGGCTCGGCGCCAAAGCTGATGCAGCCGGCAAGCGCCAGCGGCAGCGATGCAAGGAGCAACGGGCGAAGGGTCGATCGGAACGTCGTGCGCGTCATGTCTTGGGGCCTCATTTCTTGGGCTTGTAGTCGGGCAGCTTGGGCGCACCGAGGATCGCGGTGGCCCCGCCGTTGTTGAGCCGCTCGGACACGTCGGCGAGCGATTGCGATGTCTTGCGCAGGTCGCGGATCAGCGCATTGGCCTGCGGGATCGTCGTCTTGGAGAACGCCTGGACGCCCGGTTGGGCATCCTCGATCGTGCTCTGCAGCGCGTCCATGCTCGTCTTGGCCGACTGGACCGTCGCGCGCAGGTCGGCGATCAGCGGCTTGGCGTCCTCGCTCAGCACGCCGTTGGTCGTGTCGGCGAGGTTGCCGATCTGCTCGGCGGCATTGCCCGCCTGCGCGATCGCGACGCGCGTCTGCTGCAGCGTCGCCGAGATTTCGGGACCCTGTTTCGACAGTT
>CAZHWG010000132.1:0-5252 GCA_964535925.1 uncultured Sphingorhabdus sp. | reverse complement strand
CCCCCTATTTTTCCGCGAGCTTTGGACATCTCGGGCGCGATTGGCAAGGATGCTCGCATCGGCGCGCGATCGGGCTAGATAGGGGCAATGGCCGACGCTTCGCCTCTCCCGCTTGCCGGCCCGCTCGTCCGTTGGTTCGCGACGCGCGGCTGGGAGGTGCGGCGGCACCAGCGCGATATGCTGGCGGCGGCAAGGTCCGGAAAACATGCCTTACTCGTGGCGCCGACGGGGGCGGGAAAGACGCTGGCGGGCTTTCTGCCAAGCCTGGCCGAATTGATCGAGCAGCCGGCCGCCGGCCTCCACACACTCTATATCTCACCGCTCAAAGCGCTCGCCGTCGATGTCGAGCGCAACCTGATGACGCCGATCGAGGAGATGGGGCTCGCTATCCGCGTCGAAACGCGCACCGGCGATACGCCGCACAACCGCAAGGTTCGTCAGCGGCAAAGGCCGCCGCATATGCTGCTGACGACGCCAGAATCGCTGAGCCTGCTGCTCTCCTATTCCGACAGCGAAACGCTGTTCGCCGGACTTAAGACCGTCGTCATCGACGAGGTCCACGCCTTCGCCACGCAAAAGCGCGGCGACCTGCTCAATCTGTCGCTGTCGCGGCTCCAGGCGCTGAGTCCGGGCCTGCGCCGCGTCGCGCTGTCGGCGACGGTCGCCGATCCCGAGGGCTATGCGGCGTGGCTCTCCCCCGGCGGCGCGCAAGAGAGCGTCGAGATCGTCAGAGGCGATCCCGGCGCCGAGGCCGATATCCGGATCCTCCTTCCCGAAGGACGCGTGCCCTGGGCCGGTCATTCGGGCAGCTATGCGACGAGCCAGGTGATCGAGATCATCGCCGCGCACCGCACGACTTTGGTGTTCTGCAACACCCGCAGCCTCGCCGAACTGATCTTCCAGCAGCTCTGGAAGGTCAATGAGGGCCGGCTGCCGATCGGCATTCACCATGGTTCGCTGTCGCGCGAGGCGCGGCGCAAGGTCGAGAGCGCGATGGCGTGCGGCGAGTTGCGCGGGCTCGTGGCGACCGCGAGCCTCGATCTCGGTGTCGACTGGGGCGATGTCGATTGCGTCGTCCAGATGGGCGCGCCCAAGGGCTCGTCGCGATTGCTCCAGCGCATCGGCCGTTCGAACCACCGTCTCGACGAACCGAGCGAGGCGATCCTCGTGCCGGGCAATCGTTTCGAATATCTCGAAGCCCGCGCCGCGCTCGACGCCGTCGAGGACGGCGAACTCGATGCCGACAGCTTTCGCCCCGGCGGGCTCGATGTTCTCGCCCAGCATTTGATGGCCTGCGCCTGCGCCGCTCCCTTCGAAGAGGGGGAGATGTTCGCCGAGATCCGCTCGTCGGCGCCCTATCGCGAGCTCAGCTTTGCGGCGTTCGCGCGCATCCTCGATTTTATCGAAAGCGGCGGTTATGCGCTGCGCGCCTATGATAAATTCAAACGGCTGACGAGCACGATCGACGAACACGGCCGGACGATCTGGCGCGTCAGCCATCCCAAATTCGTCACCCGGCATCGCCTCAACGCGGGGATCATCGTCGACGCGCCGCTGCTTGATGTCCGCTTCAGGAACGGTCGCAAGCTCGGCGCCGTCGAGGAAGGCTTCGCCGCCTCGCTATCGACCGGCGACACCTTCTTCTTCGCCGGGCTGAGCCTCGAAATGCTCTCGATCAAGGATACCGACATCTTCGTCCGCGCCTCGGCCAAATCGGCGCGCATTCCCTCCTATAGGGGCGCGCGGATGCCGCTCTCGACCAACCTTGCCGATCGCGTCCGCCGCTTTCTCTGCGACCGCGCCGAATGGGCGGGCTTTCCCGAGGACGTCGAGGAATGGCTGCGCATCCAGGGTGAGCGCTCGATCCTGCCCCGGCCCGACGAATTTCTCGTCGAGACCTTCCCGCACGAGGGGCTTCACTTCATGGCCGCCTACAGCTTCGAAGGCTGGAATGCGCACCAGTCGCTCGGCATGCTGATCACCCGCCGGATGGAGAGCGCTGGCCTCAAGCCGATCGGCTTCGTCGCCAATGATTACAGCTTCGCCACATATTCGCTCGAGCGCGTCCGCGATCCCGCCCCGCTCTTCTCGCCCGATATCCTCGCCGGCGAATTTGTCGACTGGGTGCAGGGCAGTCATCTTTTGAAGCGCGCCTTTCGCGAGGTCGCGGTGATCGGCGGTCTCGTCGAACGCCACCATCCGGGAAAGCGCAAGACCGGCAAGCAGGTCACCTTCTCGACCGACCTGATCTACGATGTATTGCGCCGCTACGAGCCCGATCATCTGCTGATGGAGGCCGCCTGGGCCGATGCGCGGACCAAGCTCACCGATGTCGGGCGGCTGGCCGGGCTGCTCGACCGCGCCGCCGAGACGATGGTCCATGCCGATCTCGACCGCGTCTCGCCGCTCGCTGTTCCCGTGCTGACGCTGATCGGTCGCGAGCATGTCGCACAGGGCGCCGTCGATGACGCGCTGTTGATCGAGGCCGCAGCGCTTGCCGAACTGGCGATGCGCATCGACTGAGCCTTGCGCGTCCCGCTTTCCTGCTCGGCGCGCCGTTGCTAGACGAACGGGCGCGATATCGCTTTGCAAGGGGGAGAGCAGCTTTGGCCGACCGGTCGGATCACATGGTCCGCGATATCGTCATCGTCGGCGGCGGCACGGCGGGCTGGATGACCGCCGCCGCGCTCGTCAACAGGCTCGCGGGGACCGGCATTGCGATCACTCTGGTCGAATCGGCCGAAATCGGCACGGTCGGCGTCGGCGAAGCGACGCTGCCGCAGATCCGCTATTTCAACCGGTCGCTCGGCATCGACGAAGCCGAGCTCATGGCGCGGACCAGCGCGACGATCAAACTGGGCATCGAATTTCGCGACTGGGGCCGCATCGGCGACCGCTATATTCATCCCTTCGGCGCCTATGGCGAGGATATCGGTCCGGCGGATTTTCACCAATATTGGGTCAAGCAAAAGGCGACCGGCGAAGTCGGCGACTTCGGCGACTATTGCTACCCGATCGTTGCGGCCTGGAACGGCCGCTTCGCTTTGCCTGATGACGACGCGGCATCTCCGCTGACGCATTATTCCTATGCCTTCCAGTTCGACGCCAGCCTCTACGGCGTCTTTCTCGCCGAATATGCGCAGAAGCGCGGCGTGCGGCGCGTGGAGGGAAAGGTCGTTTCGGTCGATCTCGACGGCGAGAGCGGCTTTATCCGGTCGGTCGCGCTCGAATCGGGCCGCGAACTCGCGGGCGAGCTGTTCATCGACTGTTCGGGCTTTCGCGGGCTGCTGATCGAGCAGCAGCTTGCAACCGGCTTCGACGACTGGAGCGATTATCTGCCGTGCAACCGGGCTTTCGCCGTTCCCTGCGCGATCGAAGGCCCGGTCGGCCCCTATACGCGCGCAACGGCGCGGACCGGCGGCTGGCAATGGCGCATTCCGCTGCAGCACAGGATCGGCAACGGCCATGTCTATTGCGACCGCTATATCGGCGACGAACAGGCGCTCGACCAGCTGATGACGACGCTCGAGGGCGCGCCGCTCGCCGAACCCCGGCAGCTGTTCTTCAAGGCCGGCAAGCGGCGCAAGCTCTGGAACCGGAACTGCGTCGCCATCGGGCTGTCGGGCGGATTTCTCGAGCCGCTCGAATCGACGAGCATCGACCTGATCCAGAGCGGAATCCTCAACCTCCTGGAGCTCTTCCCCGAAGCCGAATGCGCCGCCTCCGATGCCGATGAGTATAATCGCCTCATGGATCTCGAATTCGAACGAATCCGCGATTTCCTCATGCTCCACTATGTCGCGACCCAGCGCGACGACGCGCCGCTCTGGCGCGATATGCGCAACATGGCATGGCCCGACAGCCTCAAATACAAGGTCGAGGCCTTCCGTCGCCGCGCGATCGTGCCGAACTATACGAGCGGGCTGTTCCAGCCGCCGAGCTGGCTTTCGGTGTTCATCGGGCAAAATATCGTGCCCCAACGTTGGGATCCGCGCGTCGACCGGATGGCGGCGGGCGAACGCGCCGCCCATCTCGAGCGAATGCGGACCGCGATTGCCGGCGCGGTCGAGCGATCGAGCGATCATCTTGCCTTCATTGAAAGCTACGGCGCGGCCTATCGCGGCCCCGGCGCGAGCGCGGCATGACGCAGGACGATCGGCCGCTCTCGCGCCTCGCGCTCTTCGGCAAAACCCATGAGCTTTGGCCGGTGGCGGCTCTGCTCGTCGAATGCCTGCCCGCGCATATCCGCCTGCTCATTTTCGAAGACGAGACCGCCCCGGCGGAAAGCGCCGCGCTCACCATCGCTAGTAACCATCGCTTTCATCGGCGCCTCGGGATCGCCGCCGAGGATCTTGTCCTGCGCTGCAACGGCACGCTCGGGCTGGGTGTCGATTGCCGCGGCTGGCAGGGCGACGGCAGCCGGTTTTTCGCGGCCCGATCGGGTTTGCTGCCGCGGATCAACGGCGTTGCGCTCCATCACATCATGCTCCGCGCGGCGCTTGCCTACGATGAGCCCGAAAGACTCGCGCATCTCTTCGAGCCTTTTCGCTTTGCCGCCCGCGCCGCGATGGCCGGTAAGTTCGCCGATCATGTCGACGATCCCGAATCGCCGCTGCGTATGCTCGGCCCCACCGTCCAGTTCGACCGCACAGCCCTTGCCGCGCTGCTCAAGGAGCGCTGCCGCGCCGCGGGCGTGCAACCATTCACCGCGCGGCCCATCGGCATAGCCCTCCGTCCGGAAAGCCATGCCATCGCTTCGTTTGCGCTCGATAATGGCGAGGCGATCAAAGCCGATCTGTTCATCGACGTTTCGGGCGAATTGGCGCGCCTTGCCGGTGACGACGGGCAAACCGCTTTCATCTCGCTTGCGGACCTTCTTCCCTTCGATCGCATCGTCGGCGGGCCCGGTGCCGGATCGGGCGATGCCGATAACCGTCACACGATCGCGCGCGCCGCCCCGGGTGGCCTGTTTGTCGAAACGCCGCTCGGCACGGGCCGCTGCGCCGAACTGCTCTTTTGCTCGGACATTATCGACGACGAGGCGGCGCGGCGGCTGGTCGGCGGAGGGCCCCCGTCTTTGGCCTTTTCGGCCGGCCATGTCGCGCGCCCATGGACCGGAAACCTGGTCCGAATGGGCGGCGCGGCGGGCCGTTTCGGGCCCTATCAGTCGGCCGATATGCTCATGGTCTACGAACAGGCGTTGCGGTTTTCGGATTGCATTCCGGCAAGTGCGCGGATGGATATCGAGGCCA
>CAZHWG010000131.1:0-5255 GCA_964535925.1 uncultured Sphingorhabdus sp. | reverse complement strand
AATCGCCGGATTGGCGGCGTAGTATTGCCGCTGGTAGATCTCACTCATCAGGTCGGCGGCCTTGATCAGCAAATTGACGACATGGCGCTCCTCGGCATTCAGGAAGCTCGTGTCGGGGTTCATCTTCACCGTCGCGAACTTGGCCAGCTCGGCATCGAGCGCGGCGCTGTCGGCACTCGCTACGCTCGTCGCATCGCCGCTTCCCATCGTCGTACAGCCGCCAGCGGCCAACATCGTGCCCGCCAATATCGCCGTCATTACCTTGCGCATCGATACTCTCCCGTCGAAATCATGTCGCTCGCGTAGCGAACGCACGAACCGTGCGAAAGGGTTCGTGGCAAATGATCGACCGAAACGTGATCAAGGCACGGGCAAGCGACAAGCGCCTTGCGGAAAGCCGCGCAACGCGATCGCAGCGAGATCAGCAGGACAACGATGTTTGCGGATCAGCGCGTTAGCGAACCATCTTGCGCGTCCATGGACCCCAGCTGTTCGAAATACGCGACCATCAACGCCTCGGCGTCGGGGCCCAGCGAAACAAAAACCCGTCGCGCGTCGTCGGGGTCGCGCTCACGCACCAGCAATCCTGCATCGGTCATGTTCTTGACCCATCTGAGCGCCGTCGTTTGCGGGACATTGCACGCCAGGCACAGACTAGATGTCGATACTGGGCATTGCTCGAGCTTCGCAGCGGTCAAGTTCAACAATATGTCCCACGCCGGATCGGCAAACCAGTCCGCCGAGAAAAAGCGATAACGCAATTTGCGATGCCGGATGAGCGTGCGGATAGAATGCGCGGTGACGCCGCCGGGCGATCGCACGCCTCGAATCCCATTGCATCGGGAGGGCGATTGCCGAACCGTATCGGGAACCGGATTTTTCGCTCGCCCAGAGGGCAAGATCATCTCGCGCAGGTCGCGCACCTCATCGGCGATCCTATCGATCGCTAGGAGTGGATCTGGGGGCGTTTGTCGGACCTTCGCGCCTTCCACGTCGCATAAATCACGAGGCCGATCGTTGGATATGCCCAAAACCCCTGAGACATCGAATACACCCTCGGTTCGATCGTCCCGTGATCGAGCGAACGGGCCAGGTGTGTCATCAAATTTGTCAGCTGCCAGGCTGCGATCCAAAGTACCCATGTGCGAGATCCCCGCATTGCCAAGACGTAAAAAATTAGGAAAACCGAGACATCTACGGCGACTTGCGCGATCAGGACGTTGGCGAAGTGATCGCCGGTTATCCGTTGAACCGCGATCGTGGCCAGCGATCCATACATGATGGTGCTGGCTGCAACGCGTTCGGAAACACGCCCTGCCGCCCACGCATAGCCGAAGCAGAAAATCGCGAGCGCCATGTAGATGTAGCCGATCATGCCGCCGCCGATTTCACGAACGACGACGGCAATCGGTCGACATTAGCTTGCCTGTGCGATCGAGTGTTCGACATCGTTCGCACTATGGCCAATCGGCGGCAGCTTGTCTCCATCGCCGAACGCCACGGCTTGGCCGCGTAGGCCCAGCTGGTCGCGCAGCGCAGCCAGGCTTTCATGAAGCGAAACGGCGGTCTGTCGCCCGGATACGAGCGAGCCCAAAATTGCCGCCGCGTGGTCGAATGCGGCTTGGCCGACGACGGCCGAGAAACCGGCATCGATGCGGGCCTGCGGTAACGAGGAGGCCATTTCGCCTGCTGCAAGGATACCCTCGTCGATCGCCCGTTCGAGCTTGAAAAGGTTTTTGGCGACATTGGCAGCCGCCGCTTTTCGTTCGTTCAACATGATTTCCCCTTCCGGCGCATGGCCGAACCGGGGCTAGATTCGGGATGAAAGCGCCAGCATCGCGGTCAACAACGTGCCGATCGCTACTGCCGAGACAATTGCGAATATCACAATCATCGCCGTCCGCTTTTGCCAACTCCACTCCGATATGTCGCCCCAACCAGAGAGCAGTTCTTTATCGACCGGCAGGAAGCTCGAATCGAATCCGCTGGCATGCGGAATTGATACCGTTCCGTCGGTCGGTCGGGTGGCGCTGCCCTTTTCGCCCGTCTCGACGGTGCAGGTCTGCTCGTGAAGATCGGCAGGAACGAGGGCCAGAACGGGGGATACCAACGATTGGTAGGCGGGCGACGACCGCACGAGGATGCCGCATTGGAAGCGATCTGACACGCCGATCTTTCGCATCGCGTCCTTGATGTATTTATCCACCGTGTGGTTCGACAGGTTCAATGTCCGACCGATCCTCTTCGAGTCCATATTCTTGCTGGCCAGCGCCAGGCACTCTGCTTCTCTTTGCGTAAGCAGGCCCGGGGGCAGCTGGTCAGAGTTGGGTATCTGGTTCATTTGAAAATCGATATCACGAGTCGCGCGTTATCTCCAATATGGACTGGTCGGGCTGATTTACACCAAAGCTGGTCGTACCATTCTCACGGCATGGTGATTCATCACCACGCGGGCTCGGGAACGGAACAGGACCGACACGCGAGACGCGCCGGCCACTGCGCTGGAAATTCCAGATTGTCCGAAAGAAGAAACTGGATGCCCCGTGAGGATTCGAACCTCAATAGACGGAGTCAGAGTCCGTAGTCTTACCATTAGACGACGGGGCATCATGCCGACGCGGGGGCGTTTTCACCCCTGTCCTGCGGGCTGGCCGATTAGAAGCGCGTGGAGGGGAAGTCAAGCCGCAGCGCGGTAAACTGCCCGTGTTCCGCCTGAAGCCTTGCGCCGCCGCCAAAGCCCGCTAGCATCGTCCGCGACGCACGGCATCGCGCCGTCTTGAGTGCGAGCGTGCGCCGTTGGGGAGGGATGCCCATGCGCCATGTCGCCATCGTCGGTTCGGGACCGGCGGGTTATTACACCGCCGAAGCCCTGCAAAAAAAGCTCGGCGACAATGTCCGTGTCGACATCATCGACCGCCTGCCCGTCCCCTATGGCCTAATCCGCTTCGGCGTCGCGCCCGATCACCAGTCGATCAAGGCGGTCTCGCGCCGCTACGAGGGCGTCGCGCTGAGCGACAGCGTCCGCTTCGTTGGCAATGTCAGCGTCGGCCAGGACATCTCGATCGCCGAACTGCTCGACCTTTACGACACAGTCGTCCTTGCCACCGGCGCGCCCAACGATCGCGCGCTGACGATCCCCGGCGCCGACCTGCCCGGCGTCATTGGCAGCGCCGCCTTCGTCGGCTGGTATAACGGCCATCCCGACTTCGCCGACCTCGACCCGCCGCTCGACGGCACATCGGCGGCAATCATCGGCAACGGCAACGTCGCGCTCGACGTCGCGCGCATCCTCGCCAAGACCGGCGCCGAATTCGCCGGGTCTGATATCGTCGGTCACGCGCTCGCCGCGCTCGAGAACAGCAATATCCGCCATATCAGCATCCTCGGCCGGCGCGGCCCGCACCAGATCGCGATGACACCCAAGGAGCTCGGCGAGCTCGCCCATCTCGCCAACGCCGCACCGCGCGTCGACCCGACCGACTTCCCGCCCGAGGGCGACGATGCGTTGCTCGAACCGGGGATGCGCAAGTCGGTGACGCACCTGCGCAATTTTGCCGCCGATCCCGTGGCCAAGCCCAAGACGATCGATTTCGATTTTTTCGCGATGCCGATCGCGATCGAGGGCGACGGTCGCGCCGAGCGCGTCGTTATCGAGCGGACCCGGCTCGACGATGCGCTGCGCTCGGTCGGCACCGGCGAAACCTACACGATCGACGCCAGTCTCGTCATCAGTTGCATCGGCTACCAGACGCCACCGATCGAAGGCGTGCCCTACGAACACGGTCGCGGCCGTTTCGCCAACGACCAGGGACGAATCCTGCCGCACCTCTATTGCGTCGGCTGGGCACGGCGCGGCCCGACAGGAACGATCGGCACCAACCGCCCCGACGGCTACGACGTCGCCGAACAAATCGCCAGCGAGCCCGTACCGTCGCCGCATCCGGGGCGCGAGGCGCTCGACCGGCTGCTCGCCGCGCGCAATGCCAACATCGTCACCTTCCGCGACTGGCAGCGAATCGAAGCGGCCGAGATCGCCAACGCGCGCGACGGCGCCCCGCGCGAGAAGTTCACCGACATCGCCGCGATGCTGGCCGCTCTGGAACGCTAGGCGCGCCGGGGTTTCCCCGCTGCGGCGCGTTCAACTCCTGCTTAACCATTTGTCGCTATGGTCGATGGTCGGTGCCGCTGGAGAAACGCGATGACAGCCGACCAAGCCAAACGTAGACCGCCCGTCGTCGATGGCGACCAACGCGATGAAACGCGCCTTCCCGTCACGATGGAAGCCAAATGCCGCGAATATGGCAGCTTTCGTACCGAGGTTTACCTGATCGACCTGTCGGCCAGGGGCTGCAAGGTCGAGACCAGCCTTCGCATCCGTTCGGGCCAACGCGTCTGGTTGACGCTTGCCGGGCTCGAAAGCCGCGAGGCGCAGGTCCGCTGGTCGGGGCGCGGGTCGATGGGTTGCCAGTTCGACGAGCCACTCCCTGAAACAATCCTCACCCAGCTGGCCAGAACCACGGGGAGAGCAAGTAATGCTGATCCACGTTAAATATCTCGATTTAAGAGGTTTGTCGCAGTAGGTTGCCATGCCGAGCTTGCCGAACCCGAACAGCGACTACCTGCCCGCCGCCCCGGCGGCAGGTCGCTCAGGTCTCGAACAGCGCGACGACGACCGGCGGCTGGTTGCGGCGACGATTTCGTTCCGCCAGCCCGGCCGCAAGGGGACGATGGTATCGTTGCGCGACGTCTCGGCCACCGGCTGCCGCTTTACCAGCTATGTTCAACCCGCGGTCGGCCAGCAAATATGGATTTCGCTTCCGGGGCTTGAATCGCTCGGTGCGACGGTGCGCTGGGTGATGGGCAATGATTGCGGCTGCGAGTTCAACCGCGCGCTTTACCCCGCGGTGCTCGAATCGGTCATGGTGCGGATCGGCCAGCGTCCCTCCTGAGATTGCCCGCTTCAGCGTCGATGGCCAAACCCGCCTTGCGCGGCTAGATTGCCACGCGCCATTCCCACAACCGCGATTTGTCGCTACCAGCGCGGATCATGAAACCCCTGATCCTTGTCATGCTCGGCGGCGGCCTCGGTGCCGGCCTGCGCCATCTTGTTAGCCGGCTCGCACTTGGCGCGCTTGGACCTGCGCTGCCGTGGGGAACATTCGCGGTCAATATCCTCGGCGGACTGGCGATGGGCCTGCTCGTCGGCACGCTGGCGCGCTTCGGCAATGCCGGCCTGCCGGCCAGTACGCATGACC
>CAZHWG010000130.1:0-5264 GCA_964535925.1 uncultured Sphingorhabdus sp. | reverse complement strand
CAGGTCGGCGACCTCGTTGCGGGTGTTACCTGCGGCGCGGGCATGCCGTACAAGCTGAGCGAGATCGCCGCGTCGTACGGCGTCCATTATCTCCCGATCATCTCGTCGGGCCGAGCCTTTCGCGCGCTGTGGAAGCGCGCTTACTCGAAAGTCCCCGAATGGCTCGGCGCGGTGGTCTATGAAGACCCCTGGCTCGCCGGCGGCCATAACGGCCTGTCCAATGCAGAGGATCCGCGCGCGCCGCAGGATCCCTATCCGCGCGTCAAGGAACTGCGCGACGTCATGCGCGACGGCGGCATTCCCGACGACGTGCCGATCGTCATGGCGGGCGGCGTCTGGTATCTGCGCGACTGGAACGACTGGATCGACAATCCAGAGCTCGGCCAGATCGCCTTCCAGTTCGGCACGCGCCCGCTGCTGACGCAGGAAAGCCCGATCCCGCAGGGCTGGAAGGACAAGCTGACCGCGCTCGAGGAAGGCGACATCCTGCTCCACCAGTTCTCCCCGACGGGCTTCTATTCGTCGGCGGTGCGCAACCCTTTCCTGCGCAGTCTGGAGGCGCGCTCCGAACGCCAGATCGATTTCACCAAGATCGAGACCGGAGAGCACGTTCGCCAGCTCGATTTCGTCATGAAGGGCCGCAACTACTGGGTCTCCGAGGCCGCTTATCAAAAGGCGCGCGGCTGGTTCGAACAGGGCTATACCGAAGCGCTCAAGACGCCCGATTCGACCGTCGTGTTCGAAACCCCCGAACAGCGCGACGTCATCCGCAAGGACCAGGCCGACTGCATGGGCTGCCTGTCGCATTGCGGATTTTCGGCGTGGAAGGATACCGAGACCAACTCGACCGGGCGCCTCGCCGATCCGCGCAGCTTCTGCATCCAGAAGACCCTGCAGGACATCGCGCATGGCGGCGATACCGACGAGAACCTGATGTTCGCCGGACACAGCGCGTTCGAATTCGGCCGCGACCCGTTCTATTCGAACGGCTTCGTGCCGACGGTCAAACAGCTGGTCGATCGTATCCAGACGGGCGACTGAGCGCGGACTTCATCGTCGAGTTCCTAACACCCGTTCGTCGTGAGTAGCGCGGAAGGCGCGTATCGCACGGCCCTTATCGCAGCGGCTGGGACACGCCCGGCGCGTGCCGGTCGAAGGGGGTGGCTATCGCGCCGCTTCCTCTTCGACGCTGACGCGCATCGGCAGCACCATCGCGATGCCGTATCCGGCGATCAGCGTGCCGATGATCGACCACAGGGTGACCGCGCCGATCGCGACGACTTGCGCAAACAGCTGGCGGCCCATGTCGAGTCCCTCGCCATAGCCGACCCCGCCGAGGGCGGGTGACTGGAACACCGCGAGCAAGAGCGCACCGGTCCCGCCGGCGATCGCGCCGATCGCGAAGCTCCCGGTGACGTCGTCGATGCGGAAAGTGCGCTCGATCGATCGCGCCGCGAGCCAGGCGAGGACCGCGCCGACCAGGCCGATCAGCAACGCGGGGCCCGGCGCGACATAGCCGCATGCCGCGGCGCTGGCCGCGATTCCGGCGAGCGCGCCGCGACCCGATCCGCCAAGGTCGGCGACACCGCCGAACAGGCGGTTGCACGCCAGCCAGGCGATGATGCCGCCGCACGCACCGAGATGCAGGTTGATGATCGCCGAAGAGGCGTCGTCGGTCGCGGCGAGCGCGGCACCGCCGGCGAGCGCCATCCAGCCGATCCAGCTGAGCCCGGCCCCGGCGAGCGAGACCGTCGGCCCATGGCCGGGCAATGCGGTCTCGGGCCAACCGGTCCGGCGTCCGAGCATCACCGCTGCTACCAGCGCCGAAACGCCCGCGGCGAGGAATACGGTCAGGCCGCCGGCAAAATCGAGCGCCCCGTTGCTGGCAAGCCAGCCGCTGCCCCACAGCCAGTGCGCAATCGGCGCATAGACGATCAGCGACCAGGCACCGGCAAAGGCGAGCATCCAGCCGGTCCGGACGCGCTCGGCCAGCGCGCCTGCGATGATCAGGGGCGGGGCCAGCGCGAAGATGAGGTTTATCAGCGCAAACGCCGATTCGGGCACCGTCGTGCCGATGCGGATATTGCCGAGATTGGCGAGCCAGGCATTCTGGCCGAAGCCGAGCCACGCGCTCGCGCCGTTGAACGCGAGGCTGTAGCCGATCGCGAGCCACAGTGTCGAAACCACCGCGACGATGCCGAACATCATGCCGACCGCGCGGGGTGCGTGGATCGCGCGCTGCTGGCCCGCCTGGAGCATCGCCCAGCCGGGCAGGACGGCGATCAATCCGATCAGCGCGGCGGCGATCAGGAAGCCGGTGTCGCCGCTGTCCGAGACGATCCCCGCGCCGATCTCCTGCGCCGAGGCGATCGTCGGCAGCGCGGTCGCCGCGCCGCTTGCTGCGAGCGCACCCAATGTCCGCACTTGTGCCGGTCTGCCCATCTGATCCCCCCTTGAGAGCCGTTCGCGCTGCCCTATGCGAAGTCTCCTTTATAAACGGCTAAGCATGTTTGGCCAGCGGGCGCGACTTGCCAGCACGCGACGCATTTGCAAAAGCTATGGCCCTGGATATGCCGTACCGACCGACGTGTTCGCGAAAGGATTTGCGCCGATGCGTTACCGCCCCTTGCTGACCGGGCTGCTTGCCGTCCTCGCTGTGGGTGCGGGCCTCGTTTCGGCTGCGCTGCCGGCCCCGGTGTCGGCGCAGGGCGCGCAGGAGGTGCCCTATTGGGCATCGATCAGCCAGTCGGTCGCGCGCATGCGCAAGGGGCCGTCGCCCGACCTGCCCGCGATCTGGGAGTATCGGCGCGAAGATCTGCCGGTCAAGGTGCTCGAACGCTATCAGACATGGCGCAAGATCGAGGATCCCGACGGGACCGTCGGCTGGATGGCGGCGCGGCTGCTGTCGGCGCAGCGGACCGGTTATGTCGTCGGCGGCATCCGTCCGATGCACGTCGATCCCAACGACAGCTCGCCGATTGCCTGGCGCGCCGAGCCTGGCGTGGTCGGCCGGTTGCGCGATTGCGCCAATGGCTGGTGCTATTTCGACGTCAAGGGCAAGCGGGGCTATATCCGCTCGGACCATGTCTGGGGCGGCGAAGACCCTTAGCGCGCCGAATTGCCTCAGCCCGGCTTTTTGCGCGACGGCGTACGCCGACCGTATTGTTTCGCCAGATAGGCCTTGATCTTGTTCATCCGGTCCTGCTGCGCCTGGCGGTTGGATACCGGCTTGGCGCGCTGCTGGGTGCGGACTTGGACTCGTGGCTGCTGCACCGGGCGTACGGTCGATTGCTTTGTCGGCGAGGTCTTCTTGTCCGACTCGGCGAATAGCGGATGCGGCATGGCCACGGCAGCGGCGACCAGCACGATGGTTGTATAACGCGACAACATGACAGGACCTTTCCACAAGGGGGTCCCCCGCAAGTCCGCCATACACCAGTCAGCCTGAACTAAATCTGACCCCGGGCGAGTCGCGAAACTATTCGGTGACGCCCGCACCGCGCGAATAGCCTGACGGCACCCCGGACCGGACCCGCAGCAATGCAGCGGGTCGGTCCAGCGCGCCGCAGCGGGTCAGTCCGCCTTGCGCGTCACCGTCACGACAGTGCCGTCGGGCGACGTCGCGGTGAAGCTGCCATCGGCGGCAGGTGGCGCGGGGGTCCAGCAGACTTCGGGATCATCGCCTTCGGGATCGAAGCAATCCTTGCCGTCCTTGCGCGCGAAAGTGCCATTGACGACCTCGCCGTCGGGCCCGGTGTCGACATAGGTCCCGTCGGCATTGATCACCGTGGTGCCCATCGTGCCGTCGGCCATTTTGACATCGTAGGTGCCGACGAGCGAGTCGTCGGCCGCAGTATCGACAGGTGCCATCTCGTTCATCGCCGCCGCATTTTCGTCGACCGGTGGGGCCTCTTCTGTTTGTGAACAGCCGGCTAGCGCAACAAGGCCGGTCATCCCGGCGATCAGTACAAACTTGTTCATAGCATCTCTCCCTGTTTTGAGAGCGGAGATGCTACCACTTCTTGGCCGCACATGGCGAATCGCAAATTTATCATAGAATCCTGGCGTCCTCGATACGGCCGATAGTGACCCGGCCACAGCAAAGCGGCCCGATCTTTCGACCGGACCGCTTGCGTGATTCTTGGGTCTTGCGGGTCGACGTTGTCGAAGACCTTGAGGACGACGAGACGAACTTGCGAGATATTCAAACCTTCGAGAAATTTAGCTTTCTCAAACTATTGACGGCACCAAGCTCAGTCTACCAGTTCGATTGCCACCGCGGTTGCCTCGCCGCCGCCGATGCACAGGCTGGCAATGCCCTTCTTGAGCCCGCGATTTTCGAGCGCGCCGAGCAGGGTCGCGATGATCCGCGTGCCCGAAGCGCCGATCGGGTGGCCCAGTGCGGTACCGCCGCCGTTGACGTTGATCTTGTCGTGCGGGATGCCGAGGTCCTTCATCGCGAACATCGCGACGCAGGCGAACGCCTCGTTGATTTCCCACAGGTCGACGTCGCCGACGCTCCAGCCCGCGTTGGCGAGGCATTTCTCGATCGCGCCGATCGGGGCGACGGTGAACTCGCTCGGCTCCTGTGCGTGCGCGGCGTGCGCGACGATCCGCGCGACCGCCTTGCCATTCGCATTCGATTCGCGCGTCAGCACGACCGCGGCCGCGCCGTCGGAGATCGAAGAACTCGTCGCCGCGGTGATCGTGCCGTCCTTGGCAAAGGCGGGGCGCAGCGTCGGGATCTTGTCGGGCTGGCCGCGACCGGGCGCCTCGTCGGTATCGACCGTCACCTCGCCCTTGCGCGTCGTCATCGTCACCGCGGTGATCTCGCGGTCGAACTTGCCGCTCTCGATCGCGGACTTGGCGCGATGGAGCGACTCGAGCGCGTAGTCGTCCATGTCCTTGCGCGTCAGCTGGTATTCGTCGGCGGTGCACTGGGCAAAGCTGCCCATCGCGCGGCCTTCCTCATAGGCATCTTCGAGGCCGTCGAGGAACATGTGGTCGTAGGCGGTGTCGTGGCCGATGCGCGCGCCGCTGCGGTGCTTCTTGAGCAAATACGGCGCGTTGGTCATCGATTCCATCCCGCCGGCAACGACGGTGTCGACGCTGCCCGCGGCGATCGCCTCGGCGCCCATGATCACCGTCTGCATGCCCGAACCGCACACCTTGTTGACCGTCGTCGCCTGGACCGACTTGGGCAGGCCCGCCTTGATCGCCGCCTGGCGCGCGGGCGCCTGGCCGAGACCGGCGGGCAGGACGCA
>CAZHWG010000129.1:0-5265 GCA_964535925.1 uncultured Sphingorhabdus sp. | reverse complement strand
CGACCTTCAGCCGCAAGCCGATCTTCGGCTATCTCGGCATGGCCTATGCCATGGTCGCGATCGGCGTCGTCGGCTTCGTCGTGTGGGCGCACCACATGTTCACCGTCGGCATGAGCGTGAACCTCAAGATGTACTTCACCGCCGCGACGATGGTCATCGCGGTCCCGACGGGCATCAAGATCTTCAGTTGGATCGCGACGATGTGGGGCGGCTCGCTGTCGTTCAAGACGCCGATGATGTGGTCGCTGGGCTTCATCTTCATGTTCACCGTCGGCGGCGTCACCGGCGTCCTGCTGGCCAATGGCGGCGTCGATACAGTGCTCCACGACACCTATTACGTCGTCGCGCATTTCCATTATGTGCTGTCGCTCGGCGCGGTTTTCTCGCTGTTCGCCGGCTTCTATTACTGGTTCCCGAAAATGTCGGGCAAGATGTACAACGAATTCCTCGGCCAGCTGCATTTCTGGGTGTTCTTCATCGGCGTGAACGTGCTGTTCTTCCCGATGCATTTCCTCGGCCAGCAGGGCATGCCGCGGCGCTATCCCGATTATGCCGACGCCTATGCGCACTGGAACCAGATCGCCTCGACCTGGGGCTATTCGATCATGGCGATCGGCATGCTGATCTTCTTCGTCAACCTGTTCTGGTCGCTCGCGGCGGGTCGCAAGGCTGCGGCCAACCCGTGGGGCGAAGGCGCAACGACGCTCGAATGGACCTTGTCGTCGCCGCCGCCGTTCCACCAGTTCGAGCAGCTGCCCAAGATCGCCTGAACATAGCCCCTCCCGTCGGGGAGGGGCAGGAATCCCATGACCATCAGCGTGTCCGAATATCAGCCAGCAATGCCCGCCAGCGCGGGAGACTTCTTTGCGCTGACCAAGCCGCGCGTGATGAGCCTGGTGGTATTTACCGCTTTGTGCGGGATGCTCGCTGCGCCGGGCCGCTTCGATCCGATCCTCGGCTTTACCGCGATCCTGGCGATCGCGCTGGGCGCGGGCGCGTCGGGCGCGCTCAACCAGTGGTACGAAGCGGGCCTTGACGCGAAGATGAAGCGCACCGCGCAGCGGCCGCTGCCCGCGGGGCGGATGGAAAAGACCTCGGCGCTGCATTTCGGCGTCGGCCTGGGGTCGTTCTCGGTCCTGCTGATGGGGCTGGCGATCAACTGGCTCGCTGCGGCGATCCTCGCCTTCTCGATCTTTTTCTACGCGGTCGTCTACACAATGTGGCTTAAGCCGCGCACGCCGCAGAACATCGTGATCGGCGGGGCCGCGGGCGCGTTCCCGCCGCTGATCGGCTGGGCCGCGGTGACCGGCGACGTGACGTTGATGCCGATCCTGCTATTCGCGCTGATCTTTTTCTGGACGCCGCCGCATTTCTGGGCGCTCGCACTGTTCATCAACTCCGATTACGCCAAGGCGGGCATCCCGATGCTGCCGGTGGTCGCGGGCCAGGCGGCGACGCGGCGCCAGATCGTCCTCTACAGCCTGATCATGACGGCGGTGGCGATCGCGCCGTGGCTGCTCGACCTGGCTGGCGCGCTCTACGGTATCGCCGCATCGGCGCTCAGCCTCGTGTTCGTAGCTCTGGCGATCCGCGTCGGCACCAACCGCGCGACCGAGCCCGCAGCCATGCGCCCCGAAAAGCGGCTCTTCGCCTATTCGATATTCTACCTCTTCGCGCTGTTCGCGATCCTCGTCGTAGATGCTAAGGTGATGCCATGAACGAACCCTTCGACGAACGGGAATATCGCCGCCGCCAGAAATCGCGCGCGCTGATCACCGCATTGATTCTCGGCGCGCTCGTCGCGTTGTTCTATGCGATCACCATCGCCAAGATCGGCGCAGGCTACGGATGAGGCAGGCGTTATGACTCCGCATCTGCGCACCGCCGCCTTTGCCGGCGCGATGGCGATCTCGATGGTCGGCGTCGGCTATGCCGCGGTGCCCCTTTACGACATGTTCTGCCGCGTCACCGGGTTCGACGGCACGACCGGCCGCGTCGACGAGGCGCAGGCGGCCGAGGTGCCGGTGTACGTCGACAAGACGATCTCGGTCCGGTTCGATTCGAACGTCGATCGCGACCTGCCGTGGGCATTCCGGCCCGAACAGTCGCGCGATACCGTCAGCCTGGGCGCGCGCGACATGGCGATCTTCATCGCCAAGAACGATGGCAGCGAACCGATTACCGGCACCGCCAGCTTCAACGTCACGCCGGTCACCGCAGGCAAGTATTTCAAGAAAATCCAGTGCTTCTGCTTCACCGAGCAGACGATTGCGGCAGGCGAACAGGTTCGCATGCCGGTCCTCTATTTCGTCGACCCGAAATTGCTGGACGATCCCGACACCCGGGATATAGAGGAAATCACGCTGAGCTATACCTTCCATCGCACCAAAAACGGTGACGGCGAGGGTTAGCCAACCCGAATTTCAATCCAGCGGGTAGCGTGTTTCGCCGCCCCGACCAACGCAACAGGGACAGTTTCATGGCCGGTGCCAAGAACCACGATTATCACATCCTGCCGCCCGATCCGTGGCCGCTGATCGGTGCCTTTTCGGCGCTCGTCATGGCCGCCGGCGGCGTCATGTGGATGCATGGCGGCCATGTCGGCGCACCCAATGGCGGCGGTTACGTCTTCTTCCTCGGCCTCGCCGCGGTGCTGTTCACGTTCTTCAGCTGGTGGGCGAACGTGATCAAGGAAGCACACGCGGGCGATCATACGCCGGTCGTCCAGCTCCATTTGCGCTACGGCATGATCCTGTTCATCGCGTCAGAAGTGATGTTCTTCGTCGGCTGGTTCTGGGCGTGGTTCGACTTTTCGCTGTTCCCCGCGCCGATCGAATTCGTCGACGGTGCGGTGACCAACATGATCGGCCAGGACGGCGCCGCGGCGCTGCTGCAGTGGCCGCCCAAGGGCATCGAGGTGCTCAATGCCTTCGAACTGCCGCTGCTCAACACGCTGATCCTGCTGTGCTCGGGCACGACGGTCACCTGGGCGCATCATTCGCTGATCCATGGCGACCGCAAGGGCCTGATCCTCGGCCTGTGGCTGACGATCATCCTCGGCGTCGTCTTCACCAGCATCCAGGCCTACGAATACGCCCATGCGCCATTCGGTTTCGGCGAGACGAACTATAGCTCGGCCTTCTACATGGCGACCGGCTTCCACGGCTTCCACGTGCTCGTCGGGACGATCTTCCTGATCGTCAACCTGATCCGCGCGTATAAGGGCCACTTCACCCCGCGGCAGCATTTCGGTTTCGAAGCGGCGGCCTGGTACTGGCACTTCGTCGACGTCGTGTGGCTGTTCCTGTTCGCGGTGATCTATGTCTGGGGCGGCTGGGGCGCACCGGTCCACGGATAGATGGCGCACGGCACTCCCGAACACAGAAAGGGGCAGCCCGGCACCGCCGAGGCTGCCCTTTTCGGTCTGTGCCCCGATTGCGGCGAAAAGACGCTGTTCGCCGGCCTCTCCAAGTTCGCCGATCGCTGCCGCGTCTGCGGCCTCGATTTCTCGCGCTATAATGTCGGCGACGGCGCCGCTGCTTTCCTCATCCTGATCATCACCGCACTGGTCATCGGCCTCGCGATCATCGTCCAGGTGCTGTTTACGCCTCCCTTCTGGGTCCAGGCGCTGATCTGGATCCCGGTCACCACCGCGCTGACGATCTGGGGTACGCGCGTGGCCAAGGCGGCGCTGCTCGTCTCGGAACATCGCCGTGACGCGCGCGAAGGGCGGATCGCACCGGACGACGAATCATGAGCGAGTCGATCAACAAGCCGCTCCGGCCGATCCCGGTCGTCGCGACGATCGTCGTCCTGCTCGCGGTCGCCGCGATGATCGCGCTCGGGATCTGGCAGTATCAGCGCGCGGGCGAAAAGGAGCGTCAGCTCGCGCTCTACGAACGCAACATCGCGATGGACGGCGAAGCGATGTTTCCCGAACTCGGCGCCGTGCCCGACAGCGCACTGTTCCGTCGCTCGAGCCTCGTCTGCCTCGATGTCGTCGGCTGGCGCTCGGAGGGTGGACGCGCACCCGGCGGCGGCGGCACGACGCGCTATATCGCCGAGTGCCGGACCGGTGCCGAGGGCCCCGGCGCAACCGTCCAGGTCGGGACGAGCGACGAGCCCAACCTCAATCAGTTGTGGAACGGCGGGATCGTGCACGGCTGGATATCGACCGCGCCCGACCATCGCGGGCTGATCGACCGGATGCGCGGTGCACCGCCGCCGCGCGCGATGCTCGTCATGACCGACCCGGTCGCCGGACTAAAGCCGAACGCCGCGCCCGACCTCGGCGCCATCCCGAACAACCATATCGCCTATATGTGGCAGTGGTTCTTCTTCGCGACGATTGCCCTCGCGATCTACGGCATCGCGCTGCGCCAGCGCTGGACCAGGGCGGACGCCGCGCCGCCGATCGCATAGGCGATGCGATATGTCAGCACGCGCGGCGGTGGATCGGCGGGGTTCCGCGCGGTCGGAACCGGCGGCCTCGCCCCCGATGGCGGGCTGTGGATGCCCGAGGCATGGCCGCATTTCTCGCGCGACGAACTCGCCGCGATGGCGGGGCTCGATTATGCCGCGACGGCCGCGCGCGTGCTGGCGCGCTTCGTCGGCGACGACATCGACGACTCGACGCTGCTTCGCCTGTGCCGCGAGGCCTATGCCGGGTTCGACAATCCCGCGGTGACGCCGCTGCGGCGCCTCGACGAGCGGCTGTCCTTGCTCGAACTGTTCCACGGCCCGACGCTGAGCTTCAAGGATATCGCGCTGCAGTTGCTCGGCGAGATGCTCGGCCATTTCGGCGCGCGCACGACGATCATCGGCGCGACCTCGGGCGACACCGGATCGGCGGCGATCCACGCGGTCGCCGGGCGGGCAGGCGTGCGCATCGTGATGCTCTATCCCGACGGGCGGATCAGCGCCGTCCAGCGCCGCCAGATGACGAGCGTCGCGGCCGACAATGTCTCTGTCGTCGCGATCGACGGCAGCTTCGACGACTGCCAGCGGATCGTGAAGGCACTGCTCGGCGACGCTGCGCTGGTCGCAAAGCACCGGCTGTCGGCGGTCAATTCGATCATCTGGCTGCGGATCGCGGCGCAGTCGGTCTATTATTTCCATGCCGCGCTGCGGCTCGGCGCGCCCGATTCGGCGGTCGGTTTTGCGGTGCCGACGGGCAATCTCGGCGATGCCTTTGCCGGCCACGCCGCGCGCCGCATGGGGTTGCCGGTCGCGCGCATCGTCGTCGCGACCAATGCCAACGACATC
>CAZHWG010000128.1:0-5268 GCA_964535925.1 uncultured Sphingorhabdus sp. | reverse complement strand
AGACTATCACCGCCGCCGCGCTGAAGCTGACCGAACGACAAGACTGGCCGGGAAATGTCCGCGAGCTCGAGAATTTCGTCTATCGCATGTGCGTGCTTGCGCGCGGCGACACGATCGGGGTGAGCGACATTCGCGCCCAGTTCGCAACACCCACTGATGAGCCTAGTGACGATTCCGACGGGATCGATAGCGCGATTTCTCGCTGGCTGGCGGACCGACCACCGAGCATCACCGGCGCGCTCTACGACGATCTGCTCGTCCGGATCGAGCGACCTTTGTTCGAGTACGTTCTGGGTGAAACCGGCGGCAATCAATTGCGCGCCGCCGAGCGTCTCGGGATCAATCGTAACACTTTGCGCAAGCGACTGGCTCGTCACGACTTGCCGTGATCGCCGCAGTGCGGTGAACCGATTGCCGCAATGTCCTTTGCAAGACTGGCAAAAGTCGTAAAAGGGCAACATGGATGGCGAAAATGCAACACATGTCGAGCGGACCGGCTGGCTTCACCGCACGACCGCGATTTTGCAGGATCGATTTCCTCCCGCCCGCATAGTCGAATTTGTCACCCTTGCGACGATAATTGCGATGGCGGCGATCTCTTATTTCGTCGTCGTCGCCAAGAGTCAGTCCGGAGCACTTCTCACCCCACCGCTCGTGGCAGCATTGCTTGTCGCCAACCTCGTTCCCGCGATGGCGCTGATGGTTCTCCTCGGGCGCCGGATTGCCAGACGGCGCACACCGCATACCCAGACCGGTCGCCACAACCTTCATGTCCGCCTCGTCGCCCTATTCAGCCTTGTTGCAGCTGTGCCGACGCTGCTCGTCGCAATTTTCGCTTCGTTGCTGTTCCAGTACGGGGTCGATTTCTGGTTTTCCGATCGATCGCGCGGAATGCTCGAAAACGCTGCCAGCCTGGCGCAGGGCTATTATGATGAGAACGTCAATGCGGTGCGCGACAATACTCCGCAAATGGCGATGGACCTTGCCCAGTGGAGCGAGCGTTCACCGATTGGCAGCAGTGATTTTACCGATTATTATCTATACCAGATGGTCGCCCGCAATCTGACGCGGTCGGCAATCATCCAGATCGGCGATGACGGCATCGCCCGCGCCCTGTCGCTGATTGATCCCGAAAACCGCGAGGCAGACAATCTCATCCCGCCCGAGGTTGCCAACCGTCTCATGGCCGGTGAGAAGGTCATCGTCGTTGCCGATTCGAACCGAATTGCCGCAGCGACGCTGTTCGACCGCGATCGGCGCATCTTCCTGTACGCCAGCCGCGATGCCAATTCGCTCGGGCTCAACCAGATCGAGACCGCGCAGGCGGTGCTGACCGATTACAACGCACTGTTTGCCCGGTCGCGTCAGCTCCAGCTGCAGTTCAACCTGTCGATCTATATCGTTTCGCTGATCCTCGTCGGGTTTGCGGTGTGGACCGCGCTCGTCGTTGCCGACCGCCTTGTCCGACCGATCACCGATCTCGTTTCCGCGGCGCGGCGGGTCGCGTCGGGCGACCTTGAAGCGCGTGTCGAACACAGCGTCCAACCCGATGAGATCGGCGCGCTGTCTACCGCGTTCAACCGAATGACCGAACAGCTCGGCGTCCAGACGCGCGCCTTGCTCGACGCGAACAGCCAGATCGAAAGCCGCCGCGCGCTGATCGAGGCGGTCCTGTCGGGCGTCTCGGCAGGGGTCCTGTCGATCGGTCGCGACGGGCGTGTACAGCTGCTCAATGTCGGTGCACAGGCACTGCTCGACACCGATCAGGACCGCGCGGTGGGCCAAACGCTTGCCAGCCTGCGCCCAGAACTTGCCGATGTTGTTGCGAGCGGCGACAAGCGAGCGATCGTCAATATCGGCTCGGGTGCCGACGAGCGGACGCTGGCGGTCCGCGTATCGAGCGATCGTCAGGGCCACGTCGTCACCTTCGAAGACATTACGCAGCAATTGACCGACCAGCGCCGCGCCGCCTGGGCCGATGTCGCACGGCGGATCGCGCACGAGATCAAGAACCCGTTGACGCCGATCCAGCTTGCCGCCGAACGCTTGCAGCGCCGCTATGGCCGGACGATCGAGGACGACGGGACGTTCGCCAAGCTGACCGGCACGATCGTTCGCCAAGTCGGCGATTTGCGACGCATGGTCGACGAGTTTTCAAGCTTTGCGCGTATGCCCAAACCTGTTTTTCGAGCCGAAAACCTTGTCGATATCGTCCGTCAGGCGGTTTTTCTCCACGAAGTGGCGCATCCCGAAATCGATTTCTCGCTCGCGTCTGCTGACGATCTCGGACCGGTTGTCTGCGACCGCCGTCAGTTAACCCAGGCGCTGACCAACATCGTCAAGAATGCGGTCGAGGCGATCGAGCGCAATCCGAAATCGTCGGACAAGACGATCGAGGTAAGCCTGGTCGAACGCGGCTCAACGCTCGTCATCGGCGTGGCCGATAGCGGGGTCGGCCTGCCGCAGCAGCGCGAAACGCTGGTTGAACCCTATATGACGACGCGCGAAGGCGGCACCGGCCTGGGTCTCGCGATCGTCAAGAAAATCGTCGAAGATCATAAGGGGACGATTGCTTTTTCCGACCGCGACGGCGGCGGCGCATTGGTTGCGATCATCTTCGACCGCGACCAGCTCGCTGCACTTGGCAGCGAGACCAACGAAGTCGGCGCCGAAGACGACGAAACGTAGCAAGGAAGTTAGTCAGATGACGCTCGATATCCTGATCGTCGACGATGAAAAGGACATCCGTGATCTCGTCACGGGCGTGCTCGAAGACGAAGGTTATACCGCACGATCAGCCGCCGACAGCGATGGCGCATTGCAGGCGATTCTCGAACGTCGCCCGTCGCTCGTTCTGCTTGACGTCTGGTTGCAGGGCTCGCGGCTCGACGGTCTCGATCTGCTCGACGAGATCAAGGCGCGCGATCCGACGCTGCCCGTTCTCGTCGTATCGGGGCATGGCAATATCGACACTGCGGTTGCCGCCGTGCGCAAGGGGGCAGCCGATTTCATCGAAAAGCCGTTCGAGGCCGAGCGATTGCTTCACTTGGTCACGCGCGCGACCGAGACCGAACAGCTCAAGGACGAGAACCGACGGCTCAAGGCGCGCGTCGGGCAGGTCGATGAGCTGACCGGTAACAGCGCGCCAATCAATGCGGTCCGCGCGACACTCAAACGCGTCGCCGGGACGGGCAGCCGCGTCCTGATCTCGGGCCCGTCGGGGGTCGGCAAGGAGGTTGCCGCCCGAATGCTCCACAGCTGGAGCGGGCGCAATGCGGCGGCGTTTCACATCGTCACCGCGGCGCGCATGTCGCCCGACACGGTCGAGGAGGAACTGTTCGGCGTCGAGGAACACGGGGAACTGGTTCGTCCGGGCCTGCTCGAACAGGCGCACGGCGGAACGTTGTTCCTCGACGAAGTCGCCGATATGCCACTGACGACGCAAGGCAAGATTCTGCGCGTGCTGACCGATCAGGCGTTCGTTCGCGTCGGTGGCAGCCGCCAGGTCCATGTCGATGTCAGGATCGTATCGGGAACGTCGCGCGATCTTGAAGCCGAGATCGCGCAGGGAAACTTTCGCGAAGACCTGTTTTACCGGCTCAATGTCGTGCCCGTCGTCCTGCCGCCGTTGAAGGACCGGCGTGACGACATCGCCACGCTCGCCGACCATTTCCTGGCGCGATTTGCCGCCGACCGACGGCTTGGTCCGCCGTCGCTATCGCCCGATGCGATCGGCGCGCTTGAAGCGCATGATTGGCCGGGCAATGTCCGCCAGCTACGCAACGTCATCGAGCGCGTGATGATCCTCAATCCGGTCGAGGAGCTCGGCAACATCACCGTCGACATGCTGCCGTCGGAAATCACCGGCGAAAGCGGCCAGAACGCGAGTTCGCAGATGTTCATGGTCGGCGCGCCGCTGCGCGAGGCACGCGAATCTTTCGAACGCGAATATCTGCGTGTCCAGATCAAGCGCTTTTCTGGCAATGTTTCGCGTACCGCAGCGTTCATCGGAATGGAGCGATCGGCGTTGCATCGTAAACTTAAGACGCTCGGCATCGCCGAAATTCGCGGCGCTGCCGACGAGGATGCCAACGAGTAAATGAGCGGCCCCTGTTAAAGTGAGCAGCGGCGACCTATACTATGCACAGAGGCATAACTTGTCTGCGCTGCAGGTGTGTTTGCTGCGCGGCTTGCCGCTATCGTTAAGGACCGACGATGCCCGATAAACAGAACAATTTGCAGGATGTTTTCCTTAATTCGCTGCGCAAGGCCAAGGCGCCGGTAACGATGTTCCTGGTCAAGGGCGTCAAGCTGCAGGGTATCGTCACATGGTTCGACAATTTCTCGGTACTGCTGCGGCGCGATGGACAGTCGCAGCTGGTTTATAAGCACGCCATTTCGACCGTCATGCCGACGCAATGGGACGGTTTCGACGATCTCAACCTGGCCCCCCGACCGGCCGGTCGCACGCCTTCACTCCAGGAAATTTTTCTCGGCGCCGTGCAGGGCGAGGAAGAGCCGGTCACGATGTTCCTCGTCAATGGCGTCATGCTCCAGGGCCGAATTTCGGCGTTCGACCTGTTCTGTATTTTGCTCGAACGCGACGGCCATTATCAGCTCGTCTACAAGCACGCCGTTTCGACCGTCCAGCCGCAATCGCCAGTCAAACTGTCGGCTGAGCCAGATGACGACGATGCCGATGATACCGACGATGCCGGGACGAATGACACATCCGCGGATGACGACGCTTGAGTGCACAGCCCGGTGATGAACGCAGTGAGGTAACACGCGGCGCGAAGACCGCGGTCATCGTTCCCGATTCAAGCGAGGCTGGTGCGCGCGGCGGCGATGCGCGGCTGGAAGAGATTTGCGGTCTCGCCGAAGCGATCGCCGTAACCATCGTCGCGCGCGACGTCCTGCGCGTCCGCACGATCCGCCCCGCGACCTATCTCGGCTCGGGCCAGATCGACACGCTCAAGGCCGATTACGCGCAGCGCAATGTCGAGCTCGTCGTGGTCGATGCGGCGCTGACCCCGGTCCAGCAACGCAACCTGGAAGAGGCGTTCGGCGCCAAGGTGATCGATCGCACCGGCCTGATCCTCGAAATCTTCGGTGAGCGCGCGGTCAGTGCCGAGGGCCGTCTGCAGGTCGAACTCGCGCATCTCGATTACCAGCAGGGCCGGCTCGTGCGCAGCTGGACGCATCTCGAGCGCCAGCGCGGCGGGTTCGGCTTTCTCGGCGGCCCCGGCGAGACCCAGATCGAGGCCG
>CAZHWG010000127.1:0-5316 GCA_964535925.1 uncultured Sphingorhabdus sp. | reverse complement strand
CCGATCGTCTCGCTCGCCAAGCGCTATCAGCGCGATGCGCTGCGTATCTCGACCGTAGGCGACGATCGCGGTCACGGCGATATCGCCTATCAGGCGATGACCGTCGCCCCCGCCGAGATCGAGCACGCCGTCGTCAACCTGCTGCGCTTCCACGAAGCCGAGACCGCGATGCTGTTCTGCGCCACGCGCGACAATGTCCGACGCCTCCACGCCACGCTGCAGGAACGCGGCTTTGCCGTCGTCGCTCTGTCGGGCGAACATTCGCAGTCCGAGCGCAACCAGGCGCTGCAGGCGCTGCGCGACCGCCGTGCGCGCGTCTGCGTCGCGACCGACGTCGCCTCGCGCGGCATCGACCTGCCCAGCCTCAGCCTCGTCGTCCATGTCGAGATCCCGCGCGACGCCGAGATCCTCCAGCACCGTTCGGGCCGCACCGGCCGCGCGGGCAAGAAGGGCACCGCCGTCCTCATCGTCCCCTATCCGCGCCGCAAGCGCGTCGAGGGCATGCTGCGCGGCGCCAAGATCAACGCCGAGTGGATCGACCCGCCGACGCGCGAGGCGATCCAGATCCAGGACCGCGAACGCCTGATCGAGGCGCTGCTTGCGCCGGTCGAGTACGACGACGAGGATCGCGTTCTCGCCCAGCGGCTGATCGCCGAACGCAGCCCCGAGGATATCGCCGCGGCGCTTGTCCATGCGCACCGCGCAGCAATGCCGCAGCCTGAAAAGCTGATCGAGAATACCCCCGAGGCGCACCGCGCCAAACAGGCCGAGACGCACCGTCCCGGCTTCGAGGACATCGTCTGGTTCCGCCTCGACATCGGCCGCCGGCAGAACGCCGATCCGCGCTGGATCCTCCCGATCCTGTGCCGTCGCGGCCATATCACGCGCGATTCGATCGGCGCGATCCGCATCGGCGCCAACGAAACGCACTTCCAGGTGCCGCGTACCGCTGCCGCAAAGTTCGCGGACGCGCTCGCCCGGACCGCCAATATCGAAGGCGAAGAGGAAAGCGGCATATTGATCGAGGCCTCGCCCGACGGGCCCGCCTATCGCGGTCGCGACAACGACGGTGGCGGCCGCAGCGCGCGTCCCGCCCCGCCGCGATCGGATCGCCGCCCGTCCGCCCCGCGCAGCGACCATCGCGCCGCTGCGCCGCGCGGCGAGCACCGTGCCGCGCCCCATGCAGCGACCCGTGCCGCACGGCCCGAACGCGACGACCGCCCCGCCCGCGCACCTGACCGTGCACCCGATCGCGCACCTGACCGCGCTCCGGCGCGCGCGACCGAGCGTTCGGATCACACCCCCGCCGCGGCGCGCAAGACGATGCGTCCCGTGACCGGCGCCGACGGCAAGCCGCCCGCGCCGCAGCGCGACTATTCCGCCAAGCGCCCGTTCAAGGGCAAGGGGCCCGGTGGCAAGTTCGCCGGCAAGCGCGGCGACGGCAGCGGCAAGCTGTTCCGCAAGCCGAGCGGGCCCAAGCCCACGCGGTGAGCGCCCAAGACCATCCCGCCGGCCTGGCAGGACCCGAAGCGTCAGGCAGCGACGGCGCCACCCCGCCGGCGCGTCTGCGCATCCTCGTCGATGCCGACGCCTGCCCGGTCAAGGACGAGACCTACAAGGTCGCCTGGCGCCACGCCGTCCCCGTGACGATCGTCGCCAACGCGCACATCCGCATCCCTGACCACCCGCTGATCGACCGCGTCATCGTCAGCGACGGCTTCGACGCCGCCGACGACTGGATCGTCGAGACATGCGATGCGCGCGAGGGAACTGCGATCATCGTCGTTACCGCCGACATCCTCCTCGCCGACCGTTGCCTCAAGGCCGGCGCGATCGTTCTCGCCCCGACCGGAAAGCCGTTCACCGCCAACTCGATCGGCGGCGCCATCGCGACGCGCGCGATCATGGCCGACCTGCGCGCCGGCGGCGAACAGCTCGGCGGACCTGCCCCCTTCGCCAAGGCGGATCGCTCGCGCTATCTGCAGGCGCTCGACGCGGCGGTGGTGAGCTCGCTCCGCTAAAGCGGCCCTCCGGATGGTATTCCGCCGAGATGGCCACACATGGGCCGGTAGCGGACAGTCGGCTTTCAGACGGGTAATGACCAAACCGCCACACCGAAGCAGG
This sequence comes from uncultured Sphingorhabdus sp., assembly GCA_964535925.1. Lineage (GTDB taxonomy): Bacteria > Pseudomonadota > Alphaproteobacteria > Sphingomonadales > Sphingomonadaceae > Flavisphingopyxis. The sequence goes on along the minus strand of CAZHWG010000127.1, from coordinate 3,192 downwards.
TCTCGAGACTGGGTCCGCCTATTCCTAAGGGCGCGCCCTCGCCCGAAGTATTTTTGCTGATCCGTTTTCGCTCAACGCCCGTCGCGCAAGCGTAGCCATGCGAGGTCATGCCGCCACATTGTTCGGAACAGCAGCCAGAAGCCGGTTACCGCAAGCCACGCCATGGCAACGCCGACGGTTATGATCAGCGGATGGTTGAAGCTCGTCCTGTCGACGTAATCCATATTGTGGAGCATCCAGAAGAAATCCCACCAGCGCCAGGTATCGTTGCGGCGCTCCAGCACCGTGCCAGTCGTGGCCGACACGTAGTAGGTGCTGGCTCCTTCGTCTGCGAATTCAACCTGCCAAATCGGCGGCTCGTGCTCCCTGACCGGCAGAATGGTCTCGGTCAGGAGTGCGGCAGAGACCGGGTGCGCACCGTCCGGATGGGCAGCATGCGCGGCGGCGCGGGCGGCAGTGGCGGTCATCCTCACCTGCTCGCCCGTGCGGGCATCGAACATCAGGGTCGATCGGGCGGTTCGCACCTCGACGACCGGCCGGTCGAGGAGCGTCTTCAGCCGCACTCCCTCGATCTTCGCGGTGCCGATTTGCCGGGCTATGATCGGCCAGGACGACGCATTGCCGGGTAGCGCAGCGTGAATCGTCTCCGACCGGGGACCACCGGCGACCGCTTCCATATCGAGCAGGGCCATCGCGGCGCCGCTGATCGCCCACAAGGCGAACTGCACGCCTATCGCCAGCCCCACCCACTTGTGGATCCTCCGCAACCAGATCGACTTGACCTTCATCGAGCCTGCCCAGTCTTTTTCTTGCGCTTGGGGAAGGCGTAGGTGAGCAGCCAGATGCCCGAGAGCGCCATCAGCACCGCGCCCCAGGTGAAAGCGCGCAGCAGCAGTTGTTGACGTTATCGCGCGTGTCATAGTCCATGATGTGGAGCATCCACACGAAGTCGAACACGCGCCACAACTCGTGTCGCCGCGAGAGAAGTTCACCGGTGACCGGCGAGAGATAAACTGTCGGCCGGTTCCAGTGGTCGAATTCGACGCGCCAGAGTGGCGGCTTTCGCCCGCGGATCTCTCCTGGCACCTCGGTGATAAGGTCTGCCGAGACGATCGTTTCTGCGCCTGTGTAATAGGATGAAGCCAGGGCCCTGATTGCCTGCTCGTTCGGCGCTTCCAACGGCGCAGCCGAGGTTGCCGAAAAGGCGCGCTCTCCCGACGGTCCTTCGGCGACGTAAATTGGGTGCTCGTCGACCCAGATCAGCCTAACGCCGGTGGCCTTTTCCTGGGCAGCGAGCATAAGCGGATTGTGCAATGCGCCAGCCTCAATCCCGGGGTTGACCGGTTCACGAACGAGGTGATCGCCGTGAATCGTGTCGATATGGACGATCGTCATGTAGAGGCCGCTCAGCGACCAGACGACCACCTGCAGGCCAATGAACAGCCCTAGCCATTTGTGCGTCTTCCGGACGATTACATGGGTACGCATCTGCAAGCGAAAGCTCCCGATCCTGGATGAGAATGGCCCCGGCAACATGCTCGCCGGGGCCATCAAGCGGCAATCAGCAGTGGCCCGCTGCCCGATGTTCGGGAGCGCAGTTCGGCGACGCGTCGGGTTCCGCTGCAGGTGCCGGCGAGGGCTTGGTCTCAGCCGCCTTGGCCGGGGACGATTTCGCCGCGGCAGGTTTCGGATCGACAGGCTTCGTGATCGGTGCCGGCCTGACGGTATCGTTCGCGGATTGCGTCTGCGCGGGCATCGGTTCGCCGCGCAGCATGGCTTCAACCATGGCAACCTCCTTCAGATGCTCGGCCCGCGTCTCCTCGATCTGCGCCCGCACCGTGCCGGTGGCACCGTTCGCAAGCGCGATATCGGACATCGCGACGGCCCCGCGGTAGTGGGCCAGCATCTTGGCAAGGTAGGTCTCCGAAGGAGTCGCGCCTGATGTCGCCATCATTTCGCTGTGCATCTTCTTCATCGCGGTTTCGTAGAGCCCGGCGCTGGCGGGATCGGCGGCGCCACTGCGAGCTAGCTTCTTCAGCGCTTCGATCTCGGTGCCCTGGTTATCGATCGTCATCTGCGCCATCTTCGCGACCTCGGTCGTTGGGCCAAGGCCGAGCACTATCCGCGACATGGCGATCGCGCCTCCATGATGCGCGATCATCTTCTTGACCCAGGTATCTGCGGCATCGACGCCGACCGCGGCCTTCATCGCCTTGTCCATTGCCATCTCGGATTCCGCATAGGGGCCGTCCATGGTCATTTCGGCGGCAGGCGCGGTGTCTTCGGCAGGCTGGTCGGCGCTTCCGCAGGCGCCCAGCGACGCGAGCAGCGCAAGCGCTGCAATTCCGGTCAGTTTGGTCATCGAGTAACTCCTTGGTTGTCGATCGTTTCGGATCAGTGGCGGTCCATAAGCCGCTTCATCTGGGCGATAGCTCTCGTTACCAGTTGAGGTGGTCGACGCCGTGCACGAGCGCGCCGCCGAACCAGCCCTGCACGAGGATCGCTGCGGTCAGGATCGACAGCCCCACGATCATGCCCGTGCCGCGGTCCTGCTCGGGGCGCTTGAGAGCGAACACACCCAGGGCAAACGCGCCGGTCCCGATGCCGACCCCGAGCCAGCGATGACTTTGATGCAGCCAATCATCAAGGCCAAGATCAAACCCGCCGCTCAGCCAGCCAGACAGCATGGCGAACGGCGCAGTCACCGCCGCGGTTACCACGAGGAACTGGACGGGCTTGGCAAAGCTGGGCTTCTTGCGCCCGACAATGGCGGTGAAGAGCGCCGCCGGGATGAAGGCGATCGGGAAATGCACCAGCATTGGATGGAAGCGGCCGAGCCAGTCGAACAGGCGCGCCGCAAAGCTCTTCGGCGGATTGTCTGTCTCGGCCATGCCGGCCATGCCGGCCATGGCCCCGGCGTGATCCGGTATCGGCAAGTCGTGGGCCATGGGAACATTCTGCACGGATGCACCAGCAGCCGCGCGCTGCGCCTCGAGTTGCGCGGCCTCCTGCTTCGCCCTGTGATCCTTGTGCGCCGAAGCGGGCGTCGCCAGCATCGCCAGGACAGCGATGGCTGCCAGCATCGCCAGCACCGACCGCGCCAGCAAGCGGTGGAATCGTCGGAAGACCATGCTCTTCTCAGGCTCCCTTTGGCTTGCGCGCCGAATTGTGCATGACCAGGATCTTCCAGCC
>CAZHWG010000126.1:0-5318 GCA_964535925.1 uncultured Sphingorhabdus sp. | reverse complement strand
GCATCCCAAGTTCCCCGACAAGTCGGCGCTCGAGGTCATCATGACCACGCTCCATTCGGGCGGCAAGTTCGCCGGCAAGGCCTATGCGACCTCGGGCGGCCTGCACGGCGTCGGCGTCAGCGTCGTCAACGCGCTGTCGAGCGACACGCTCGTCGAGGTCGCCCGCGACAAGACGCTCTATCGCCAGAGCTTCGCGCGCGGCCATGCTCTGGGACCGCTCGAAAAGGTCGGCTCGACCCCCAATCGCCGCGGCACGACGATCGCCTTCACCCCCGACCTCGAGATCTTCGGCGAGGGCGCCCGGTTCAAGCCCGCGCGCCTCTATCGCATGGCGCGCTCGAAGGCCTATCTGTTCGCCGGCGTCGAGATCCGCTGGAAATGCGATCCCGAACTGATCACCGACGACACGCCGGCCGAGGGCGTGTTCCAGTTCCCCGGCGGCCTGACCGATCACCTCGCCGAACAGGTCGGCGAGCGATCCTGCGCGACGACCGAGTTCTTTTCCGGATCGCAGGATTTCCCCGACACCGAGAGCGGCCAGTCGGGCGGCCGCGTCGAATGGGCGGTCGCCTGGCCGCTCTATTCGGACGGCTCGTACAGCTGGTATTGCAACACCGTGCCGACCCCCGACGGCGGCACGCACGAGACCGGGCTGCGCGCTGCGCTGACCAAGGGCATCCGCGCCTTTGGCGAGCTCGTCGGCGCGAAGAAGTCGAAGGACATCTCGGCCGAGGACATCGTCACCGGCGCCGAGCTGATGCTCAGCGTCTTCATCCGCGACCCGCAGTTCCAGAGCCAGACCAAGGACCGCCTCACCAGCCCTGAGGCGGCGCGGATGGTCGAAAACGCGATGCGCGACCATTTCGACCATTTCCTCGCCGACAACATGGACCGCGGCAAGGCGCTGCTCGGCTATGTCATGGAGCGGATGGACGATCGCCTGCGCCGCAAGCAGGAGCGTGAGGTCAAGCGCAAGACCGCGACCTCGGGCCGCAAGGTCCGCCTGCCCGGCAAGCTGACCGACTGCGCCAACGACGACAGCGCGGGCACCGAACTGTTCATCGTCGAAGGCGACAGCGCCGGCGGCAGCGCCAAGCAGGCGCGCAACCGCAAGACGCAGGCGATCCTGCCGATCCGCGGCAAGATCCTCAACGTCGCCAGCGCGACCAACGCCAAGATCATGGCCAACCAGGAAATCGCCGACCTGACGCTCGCGCTGGGCTGCGGCACGCGCAAGGACTGCGACGCCGACAATCTGCGCTACGAACGCGTCGTCATCATGACCGACGCCGATGTCGACGGCGCGCACATCGCGACCTTGCTGATGACCTTCTTCTTCCAGGAGATGCCCGACATCGTTAAACGCGGGCACCTCTACCTCGCCCAGCCGCCGCTCTATCGCCTCGTCGCCGGGGCGAAGAGCGCCTACGCCCGCGACGACGCGCACCGCGCCGAGCTCGAGGAGACCGAGTTCAAGGGCAAGAAGGTCGAGGTCAGCCGCTTCAAGGGCCTCGGCGAGATGAACCCGCAGCAGCTGCGCGAAACGACGATGGCGCCCGAAACGCGCGGCCTGATCCGCATCACGCTGCCGCAGGAATATGAGCAGCGCGCCGGGGTCAAGGACCTCGTCGATCGCCTCATGGGGACCAACCCCGCGCACCGCTTCGCCTTCATCCAGGCCAACGCCGCGAGCCTCGAGGAAGACGCGATCGACGCCTGACGCCGATCGCGGCGGGGGCGCCCGTGCCCGCCAGGCGAAGCTTGACAGGATGGCTGGTTGTATTAGGTAGCTAATACACGTGCCAGATATTCAAAGGGTTTTCATATGCTTCGTTCGTCTGCCCGCTTCCTCGCCGGCCTTGCCATGGCGACGGCCTCGGCGACGCTCGTCGCCTTGCCGATGCCGGTCGCGGCCCAGCAAACCGCCAGCCCGCTGACCCAGCGCGCCGACAGCATTGTCGCCCTGTTCGGCGGCAAGGCGGATATTGCCGAGACCTTCGCGCCATCGCTGCTCGCGCAATTGCCGGCCGAAAAGCTCGTCGAGATCACGCAGCAGCTCAAGGCCCAGCTCGGCGACCCGATGGCAATCGAAAGCATCGCCAAACGCGGCGAAACCAGTGCCACGATCCGCATCGCCTTCACCCGCGCGGTCGCCACCTTCGACATCGCCATCGAACCCGGCGCTCCGCACCGGATCACGTCGTTGCTGTTCAAGGGCAGCGAGACGATTGGCGACGACATGGCCAAGGTCGTCGCAGACCTGCGCGCACTGCCCGGCCATGCCTCGCTCGCGGTCGCGCGGCTCGACGAGACCGGCCCGACCTGGCTTGTTCGCGAACACGGCGATCGGGCGACCGCGATCGGATCGACCTTCAAGCTCTACATCCTCGCCGAGCTGTCACGGCAGATTGCGGCGGGGACGCGCCATTGGGACGACGTCGTCACGCTCGACCGGCGGTCGCTGCCCTCGGGCATGCTGCAGAACTGGCCCGAGGGATCACCGCTGACGCTCCACACGCTCGCCGGGCTGATGATCTCGATCAGCGACAACACCGCCACCGATACGCTGCTGGCAACGCTCGGCCGCGCGCAGGTCGAGGCGATGATGGTTGCCGCGGGCAACGCCCACGCCGCCGCGAACCGGCCATTGCTGTCGACCTACGAGATGTTCGCGCTCAAGGGCACGACCGACGAAAGCCTCGCCGAAAGCTACATTGCCGGCGACGAGGCGGCGCGGCGCGCGCTCCTGCCGCAAATCGCCGGGGTCGATCGCGCGACGATCGAGGCCGGGCGCTTCGGCGGCAACCCGCGCTGGATCGACAGCATCGAATGGTTCGCCTCGCCCGAGGACCTCGTCCGCGTGATGGACTGGTTGCGTCGCAACGGCGATCAGACGACGCGCGACATCCTCGCGATCAACGACGGTGTCGCCGACCAGGATGCGCAGAAATTCGCCTATGTCGGCTACAAGGGCGGTTCGGAATCGGGCGTGCTCAACACGACCTACCTGCTGCGCGACAAGACCGGACGCTGGTACGCGGTGTCGGCGAGCTGGAACGATCCCGCAGCACCCCTTGCCGACGGCAAGATGGTCCTCATCGCTTCGCGCGCTATTCGCCTCGTGGCGGCGTCCGACTGACGCGCCATTCGTCGGCGAGCAGCCCCCAGATGAAGCTGTCGCGCACGCCGATATGCGTCTCCCATTCGCCGCGCAGCCGCCCCTCGCGGGTGAAACCGAGCGTCTCGAGCAGCCGGTTCGACCCCGCATTGTCGGGGTCGGTATCGGCGAAGATACGCCGCAGCCCGAGCTTGTCGAAACCATGGTCGATCACCGCCGTCACCGCCTCGCGCGCATAGCCCTGGCCCCAGGCGTCGCGCCGCATGATATAGCCGATCTCGCGCACGCCTTCGCGCCGCGGTATGAACACGACCCAGCCGAGCGCGGTGTCGTCGCCGCCCGACACGGTAATCGCCCAGGTCGGATACTCGCTACCTTCGCTATTGCCCCGGACATAATCGCGCGTTTGCGCGATCGTCGCATGTGGCCCGCTCGACCACCAGGTCATCAGCTCGGCATCGCCGAACGCGCCGTGCAGGCTCTCGGCATCGTCGGCGCGCAGCGGACGCAGGCGCAGCCGTTCGGTCGTCAATGTCGGCAATGTCGTCATTGCGCTCGCGCCGCAGCGCTCAGTTCGGCGCCATCGAGGCGGTCAGCGGAAAGCGCGGTACCGCGATGACGAAATGCTCGCCCTCGCTGTCGGCCATGACATAGGCGCCCTGCATCGCCCCGGTCGGCGTGCCCAGCGGGCAGCCCGAGACATAGTCGTAGCTTTGCCCCGGCTCGATCACCGGCTGGTCGCCGACGACGCCGTCGCCCTCGACTTCGGACACCGCGCCGCGACCGTCGACGATCGACCAGCGCCGCGACAGCAGCTGGACCGTCTCGCGGCCATGGTTCTCGATGCGGATATGATAGGCCCAGAACCAGCGTCCCTGGCTCGGCAGCGACTGGTCGGCAAGGTACGACACGGCCACGCGGACGGTGCAGTCGCCCGTCGTCTCGGCATAGGGGAAGAACGCTTTCATGGCCCGAGTGTCGCGGATGGCGGGCCGAGCGTCAAGCGTGGACGCGTTTTAGCCGGTCGACCAGCCGCCGGCGCGTCTCCATCACGTCGACGCGGCGCTCGGCGACCGGCGACCGCGCGAGGAAGTGGCCGGTCAGTTTCAGTCCGGCGAAAATCGCCTCCCAGTCGCCCGTCCCGCCCTCGGTCAGGAACGCCGGCAGGCCGAGCAATCGCGCCTCGTAGCCCACCGCCCCCGCGCGCGACACCGCCGCGCCGCTGTTGGGGCTGACATAAGCGAGGTCGCCGCTGGCGTCGGTCGCGGCACAGCGCGACAGGTCGAGCCCGAAGCCGATCCGTTCGAGCAGCAGCAGTTCGAAACTGACCAGCGCCTGCGCCCAGCCGCGCGCCGCGGACGCCGCCTCGACCGCGTCGAGCACGCCGCCCAGCGCGTCGTACAGCTCGGGATAGCGCTGCCCCTCGGGCAGCGCGGCGGCCACCAGGCTCGTCGTCCAGTCGATCGCCGCGCTCGCCAGCGGTTCGGCCAGCAACGGCGCGCGGCTGTGCTCGAGCTCGACCGTCAGCTGCGCCAGCTGTTCCTCGGTCCGCGCGCGAAACTCGGCCTGGACCACGTTGCCCGGGATCAGCACGGGTTTCAGCCGCCGCGACCGCCCGCCCCGGACATAGCCCGCGAGCAACCCCGCCTCGCGCGTCAGCAAGCGCGCCACCGCGCCATGCTCGCCATGGGCCAGCACCGAACAGACGATGGCGGGGGCGATCAGCCGCGGCATGGCTCACCCATGATAGAAATCATGCACCGCCTGCGCCACCGCCGCGCTGACCCCCGGCGCCTGCTGCAGGTCGGCAAGGCTCGCATTGCGCACCGCGCGGCCGGTGCCGAAATGCATCAGCAGCGCCTTCTTGCGCGCCGGGCCGATCCCGGGAACCTCGTCGAGCGGGCTCGACCCCATCGCCCTGGCGCGCTTGGTCCGGTGCGCACCGATGGCGAAACGATGCGCCTCGTCGCGCAGCCGCTGGATGTAGAACAGGAGCGGATCGTTGGGCGGCAGCGTGAACTCGCGCCCGCCGGGCAGGAAGAACGTCTCGCGCCCGGCATTGCGATCGGGACCCTTGGCAACGCCGACCAGCGCGAGGTCCTCGATTCCCAGTTCGGCGAGCGCGTCCTGCGCCGCCGACAGCTGCCCCTTGCCGCCGTCGATCAGGACGAGGTCGGGCCAGGCCGGCATGACGGCGTCA
>CAZHWG010000125.1:0-5380 GCA_964535925.1 uncultured Sphingorhabdus sp. | reverse complement strand
TATTTCCTCACCATCAAGGACATCGTCGATTTCGCGAGGCGGTGCGACCCGCCGATATTGTGCCAGGGCCGCGGCAGCGCGGCCAACAGCGCGGTGTGCTATTGCCTCGAGATCACCGCGGTCGACCCCGCCGCGCACGAATTGCTGTTCGACCGCTTCATCTCCGAGGAGCGCAAGGAGCCGCCCGATATCGACGTCGATTTCGAGCACGAGCGGCGCGAAGAGGTGATCCAGTATATCTACGCGCGCTATGGCCGCCACCGCGCGGGCCTGTGCGCGACGGTGATCCATTACCGCCCGCGCATGGCGATCCGCGAGGTCGGCAAGGTGATGGGCCTGTCCGCCGACGTCACTTCGGCGCTCGCGCGCACCGTGTGGGGATCGCACGGCCGCGAGATCGCCGAGAAGCACGCGCAAGAGGCCGGGCTCGACCTCAGCGATCCGCAGTTGAGGCGCGTTCTCCATTTGACCGAAATGATGATCGGCATGCCGCGCCACCTGTCGCAGCATGTCGGCGGCTTCATCCTGACGCAGGGGCCGCTCATCGAAACCGTGCCGATCGGCAACGGCGCAATGCCCGACCGCAGCTTCATCGAATGGGACAAGGACGACATCGACGCGCTGGGGATCCTCAAGATCGACGTGCTCGCGCTCGGCATGCTGACCTGCATCCGCAAGTGCCTCGACCTGCTCGGCGAACATCACGACCGGCGCGAGACGCTCGCCAGCGTGCCGCGCGAGGACCCGGCGGTCTATGCGATGCTGCGCAAGGGCGACAGCCTGGGCGTGTTCCAGGTCGAAAGCCGCGCGCAGATGAACATGCTCCCGCGCCTGAAACCCCGGCGCTTCTACGATCTCGTCATCCAGGTCGCGATCGTCCGGCCGGGGCCGATCCAGGGCGACATGGTCCATCCCTATTTGAAGCGGCGGCGCGGGGCGGAGAGCGTCGACATTCCCAATCCCGGCCCCGCGCACGGCCCGCCCGACGAGCTGACCAGCATATTGGGCCGGACGCTGGGCGTGCCGATCTTCCAGGAACAGGCGATGAAGATCGCGCTCGACGCGGCCAAGTTCTCGCCCGCCGAGGCCAACCAGTTGCGCAAGGCGATGGCGACCTTTCGGTCGCGCGGGATGGTCGACGAGCTGCAGGACAAGATGGTCGGGCGGATGATCGCGCGCGGCTACGATCCCGATTTTTCGCAGCGCTGCTTCAACCAGATCCGCGGTTTCGGCGAATACGGTTTTCCCGAAAGCCATGCGGCGAGCTTTGCGCATCTCGTCTACGTGTCGAGCTGGCTCAAATGCCATTATCCCGCCGCCTTCGCCTGCGGGCTATTGAACTCGCAGCCGATGGGCTTTTACGCGCCCGCGCAGATCGTCCGCGATGCGCAGCAGCACGGCGTCGAGGTGCGCGCGATCGACGTCAACCATAGCGGGTGGGACAACAGCCTCGAGGCCCATGGCGACGTGTCGCCGCCGCTGCGGCTCGGCCTGCGCCAGGTCGATGGCCTGCGCGAAGCGTGGGCGGCGCGGCTGGTCGCGGCGCGCGAGGAGGGCGGGCGCTTTACCAGCGTCGCCGACCTCCATGCCCGCGCGCGCCTGTCGCCGAGCGTGATCGAACGCATCGCGGCGGCCGACGCCTTCCGCTCGATCGGCCTCGACCGGCGCCAGGCGTTATGGGACGCGCGCGCGCTCAAGCCCGCGCTCGACCTGCCGCTGTTCGCCGCCGCCGATGCGCGCGACGAGGGGGCCGAACGCGCGCAGCACCTGCTCCCCGCGATGCCGCTCAGCGAACATGTCGTCGCCGATTACCAGACGACGCGCCTCAGCCTGAAGGCGCACCCGGTGAGCTTCCTGCGCGCCGATCTCGCACAGCGCGGCTTCACCCCTGCCGACCGGTTGCGGGGCTTGCGATTCAAGCAGTTCGTCCAGGTGTCGGGCGTCGTCCTGATCCGCCAGCGACCGGGCAGCGCCAAGGGCGTGTGCTTCATCACGCTCGAGGACGAGACCGGCGTCGTCAACCTCGTCGTCTGGCCCGACACGATGAAGAAATACCGCCGCGTCATCATGGGCGCACGGCTGATGGAGGTGAAGGGCCGCGTCGAGATGGACGACGAGGTGATCCACGTCATCGTCAGCGAGCTGGTCGACGCGACGCAGCGCCTTGCCGAGCTGTCGCACGACCTGCTCGCCCCGGCGGTCGCGCGCGCCGACGAGGTCAATCGCCCGGCGCGCTCGATGAGCGAGGTGAAGCAGGCGATCCCCGTCCCCGCGACGCGCGCCGATCCGCGTGGGGGCGCGCTGCCGCCGGCTGTTTCTAGCCATCCACGCAATGTCCGCATCTTGCCGAGGAGCCGAGATTTTCACTGAAACTGCTCTCAAGCGGGGTATCAATGGGGGTATCTCCAGAAGGTCGTCGAGTATTAGTGCTGTTTATCATATCGTTATAGGCCCAGTTCGAGTCCCACCCGCTCCGCCACCGGGCTTTCCTAGTTCGTCCGATCGTATCCGGACAAACCCAGTCTGACGGCGCCCTCGCCGCTTTACGGAACATTACGAATGGGGCCGCGGCCACCGAATTCGTAAGAAGATCTCACCCAGATCAATCCACAGGAGGCTCCGATGGCGGGTAGCGATGAGACGACTTCGGCGGTGGTGCCGGTAGCCGACCTTTCGAGCATGGCGCGAGAGTTGAAATGGGCCCGCGATACCGAATCGCGATCAGGCTTGAAGTTGCATCTCAGGCCGGCACATCCAGCCGATATCGACGGCTTGCGCACGATGTTCGCCCATGTCTCTCAAGATGACCTGCGTCATCGGTTTCTGACCGGGCTCGGCAGGGTCAACGAAGAACAATTGCGCAATATGGTTCGCGACGATCGCCCGGAATCCATCAACTTTCTCGCGCTCGACCGCACCACCGGCGACATCCTGGCAGCGGCGATGCTCGTCCGCGCGGATGATGGGGCCAAGGGCGAGTTCGCGGTGGCGACGCGGACCGAAGCGCGGTCTCAGGGCGTCAGCTGGACCCTGCTCGAACATGTCCTGGAATTCGCCGAGGTCGCGGGCATGAGCGAAGTCAGCTCGATCGAAAACTGGGACGATCATGCCGCCCTCGCGCTCGAACGCGACATGGGCTTCGAGGTGCACAGCGACCCTGACGATGCGACGCTGATGATCGCGACACGCCGGTTCGGTCGCGACTAGGATATCGACTAAACGACAGTTGCGGCGATCGGGACTCAGCCTTTCGCGCCGGTCTCTGCGGGCACGAGGTTTTGCGGCTGGCCCGCGGCGAAGGCTTCGATGTTCGCGACCGTAGTGGCGATAATGCGACGGACCGCGCTCTGCGTGTTATAGGCATTGTGCGGCGTGACGATCACGTTGGGAAACCGCAGCAACACATGGTTCGCGACGAGTGCCCTGAGGTCTTGCTCTTCGGCCCGGGCGTCGGCGCGGAAGATTTCCGCCTCATCCTTGATCAGTGGCTCGTTGGGAAGCACGTCGAACCCGGCGGCCCGAAGCCGGCCCGAAGACAGCGCGCGCACGACCGCGGGCACATCGACGATATTGCCGCGCGCCGTATTAATCAGCACGCCACCCGGCTTCATCAGACCGAACTCGCGATCGGAGATCATCGCGACGGTCTGCGGTGTCGCGGGCACATGCAGGGTCAGCACATCCGCCGCCGCGAGCACCTCGTCGAGCCCGGCATAGCGGAAACCCAGCCGGGCGGCCGCGTCTTCATCGGGGTCAATGTCACAGCCGATCACCGCCATGCCGAAGCCGCGGGCAATCTCGATCGCGCGGCGCCCGATCCGCCCGGTGCCAATCACCCCCAGCATCTTGCCATGCAGTTCGAAGCCCCGCAGCCCCGCTTGCGAAAAGTTGCCGTGCCGGGTGCGCTCGACCGCCTCGACGAGATTGCGCGCGACCGCCAGCAGCAGCGCGAATGCATGTTCGGCGACGGTCGAATCGCCGTAGTCGGGCACGTTGGCGACGACGATTCCGTGCGCCGCGCACCAGGCCAGATCGATATGATCGTAGCCCGTCGAGCGCGTGGCGATGAGTTTGAGCCGGGTGAATTGGGCGAGCACCTCGGCGTCGAGCGTCGAATTCACGAAGGTGCTGACGATCTCGGCATCAGTGTGGTCGGCGGCGGTCGTAGCGTCGAGCGCATCGCGCGTACAGCTTACGCTGTGCGCCGGTTGCAGCCTCGAACAGGCTTGTTCTTCCCATTCCTCGGTTTCGAAAACGGCGATTTTCATATGGCGCTTTCAAGGCTGCGTGCGGGCGTGTCCGGGGCAGTCTGCAACTTTGCCTCGGCGCCCGCCACGTGGCGCAGCGTTGCAACGAAACTGTCGGGGTTGAGCGAGATAGAATCGATTCCTTGCTCGACCAGGAAGGCCGCGAATTCGGGATAGTTGCTCGGCGCCTGGCCGCAGATGCCGATCTTGATTCCGGCCTTGTGGGCTTTGGCGATCGCTTCGCGGATCGCGCGCTTGACCGCTTCGTTGCGTTCGTCGAACAGCGCTGCAAGATCGGCGGAATCGCGGTCGACGCCGAGCGTCAACTGGGTAAGATCGTTCGAGCCGATCGAGAAGCCGTCGAACCGCGCGGCAAATTCCTCGGCCAGGAAGACGTTCGCCGGAATTTCGCACATCATATAGATTTCGAGCCCGGCCTTGCCGCGCTCGAGACCGTTTAGTGCCATTTCGGCAAGCACGCGGTCTGCTTCCTCGAGCGTCCGGCAGAACGGCACCATGACAATGACGTTGGTCAATCCGATCGTCTCGCGCACCATCTTGAGCGCGCGGCATTCAAGCGCGAAGCCCGCGCGGTAGCGCTCGTCATAATAGCGCGACGCGCCGCGCCAGCCGAGCATCGGGTTCTCCTCCGTCGGCTCGAACGCGGCGCCCCCGAGGAGATGGGAGTATTCGTTGGTCTTGAAGTCGCTGAGCCGGACGATCACCGGGTGCGGATGATAGGGTGCCGTCAGCTTGGCGATGCCCAGCGCCAGCGTCTCGACGAAGAATTCGACCGGATCGTAATAGCCGCGCGTCAGCGAGCGGATCTCGCGTCTTTCGCCGGCATCCTCGACGCGGCCAGGATCGATCAGCGCCATTGGATGGATCTTGATCAGAGTGTTGATGATGAATTCCATCCGCGCCAGCCCGACACCTTGGGTCGGCAGCTGCCACCAGCGGAACGCGGCGGCAGGGCTGGCGACATTGACCATCATCGCGGTGCGTGTTGCGGGCAGTTTCGACAGGTCGACCTTGGACGTTTCGAACGGCAGGATGCCGTCATAGACGACGCCACGATCGCCTTCGGCGCAGGACAGGGTGATCTCGCGTCCGTCGTGCAGGATCTCGGTGCC
>CAZHWG010000124.1:0-5400 GCA_964535925.1 uncultured Sphingorhabdus sp. | reverse complement strand
CCAGCTGAGCCTCGGCATCACCCAGTTGATCGCGGTGTTTCGCGATGCGGAGTGCGCGCTGGCGCTCAAGAGCGCGCTCGCCCACGCGGCGGAGGACCGGTTCTACCCCGCGCTGCGCGCCTTGCGCACGCTGCTGCCGGTCGAGGAGCGTCTGCTCGCCGCACAGGGCGACATGGCGGACGGGGCGGCGGCTGACGCGGGGCCGGTCGTGGCGGCTGCCGTCATCCTGTGCGGCAAGGAAATTCGCGGCCTGGCCGACAGCAAGCTGCTCAGGGCGGAGCGGCGCGACACGCTTGCGACGCGGATTCGCGAGCGCTGCCATGTCGGCGTCGGCGCGGCGTCGGTCGAGGAGATCGATACGCTCAACATCTTCGGCGCGACGATGCTGGCGATGACCCGCGCGGTCGAGGCACTGTGCGCACAGATCGGCTGCGATCCGGTTCGCGTCCTCGTCGACGGCAATCTGACGCCCGCCGGGCGGCGTCCCGAATGGCGCTGGGAGGCGACCGCGATCGTCGGCGGCGATGCCACCGAACGGTGTATTTCCGCCGCCTCGATCATCGCCAAGGAAACCCGCGATGCGATGATGCGCGAGGCCGAGGCATGCCACCCCGGTTACGGCTTCGCGCGGCACAAGGGCTATGGCACGCCCGAACACCTCGCTGCGCTGCGAACGCGCGGGCCGTGTCCGATCCACCGGCGAAGTTTCGCCCCGGTGCGGCAGCTCGCACTCCTTTAAAGGCGATTAACCATCGGTGAGTCCTTGGAGTCACACCACTAGCACTGGTGGGCATCGCGCCGTCTGTGACTCCACATGTCGTGGGGGACTCGTTTCGTTCCCGTCGCGTTAACCATTTTGTGAGGCTCTACCGCTAAGCTTTTGACCTTGACCGTGGAGTCCGCTGCCAACAGTCTGGACCTCGAAACGAGGGGGATCGGCATGGGTGTGATTGAGAAACTACCGACACGGGTGCGCAAGGCCGCGTCCGCGCCGGCCGCGAAGAAGCTTCCGCTGGGGCAGATCATCCAGGGCGATTGCATCGCCGTGATGGCCGCCTTGCCCGACGACAGCGTCGACATGATCTTCGCCGATCCGCCCTATAACCTTCAGCTTGGCGGCGACCTCTACCGGCCCGAAGGCGGCCGCGTTGATGCGGTCGACGACGACTGGGACAAGTTCGATACGCTCGCGATTTACGACAAGTTCACGCGTGCCTGGCTCGCCGAGGCGCGCCGCATCCTGAAGCCCAACGGCTCGATCTGGGTGATCGGCAGCTATCACAACATCTTCCGCGTCGGCACCGCGATCCAGGACCAGGGCTTCTGGATCCTCAACGACATCGTCTGGCGCAAGTCGAACCCGATGCCCAATTTCAAGGGCACGCGCTTCACCAACGCGCACGAGACGCTGATCTGGGCGTCGAAGTCCGAAGGGTCGCGCTACACCTTCAACTATCGCGCGATGAAGACATTGAACGACGAGCTGCAGATGCGTTCGGACTGGCTGTTTCCCGTCTGTGGCGGACAAGAGCGCTTGAAGCGCGGCGGGAGCAAGGCGCATCCGACGCAAAAGCCCGAGGCGCTGCTCTATCGCATCCTGCTTGCCGCAACCAAGCCCGGCGACGTCGTCCTCGACCCGTTTTTCGGCACCGGCACGACCGGCGCGGTGGCCAAGCGGCTGGGCCGCGAATGGATCGGGATCGAGCGCGAGACCGATTATATCGAGGTCGCGAGCGAACGCATTGCCGCTGCCCTGCCGCTCGACGAGAGCGCGCTCAAGACGATGCAGTCGCCAAAGGCCGCCCCGCGCGTCGCCTTCGGGACGCTCGTCGAGACGGGCTATCTCAAGCCCGGCAGCGAGATTTGCGATGCCAAGCGCCGCTGGCGCGCCGAAGTGCGCGCCGACGGATCGATCGAGTTCAACGGCGAGAGCGGTTCGATCCACAAGATCGGTGCGGCGGTGCAGAATGCGCCGAGCTGCAACGGCTGGACCTTCTGGCACCATGAAACGCCCGACGGCTTGAAGCCGGTCGACACGTTGCGCCAGACGTACCTGCTCGCAACCGAACCCTGATCTTTTCGCCGGGCGCGGGGGAGGCTAGGGCAAGGCCATGACCTATCCTGACATTCCCGCCGATGCCCGCCTCTATCTAGAGCCGGCCTGTTTCGTCGAGCGGCCGCACGATCTCGACGGGCGCGTCGCGCGGATCTCGCGATCGATGCTGTGGTTTGCTGGCTGGAGCGTGCGCTGGCGCGGGGCCGCAGGCGGCCAGCGGCTCGGTCAGGCGCTGATCCTCGTCGAAGCCGCAGATGCGTGGATCGCCAGCCTGCCTGCTTCGCTGGCCCAACAGGCCGAGCAACAGCGCGCCGGTGTCGCTGCCGAGCGCGCGCCGCTGGTGCTCGGCGAGCGGACGATCCGGTTCGACGAGGCGCGCGTAATGGGCGTGCTCAACCTGACTCCCGACAGCTTTTCCGACGGCGGCGCGCATGAGGGAGCCGATGCGGCCGATGCGGGCTTCGCGATGGCCCGTGCCGGTGCGAGCATCGTCGATGTCGGCGGGGAATCGACGCGGCCGGGCGCCAAGCCGGTCTGGGAAGGCGACGAGACCGCGCGCGTCGTGCCGGTAATCGAACGCCTCGCCAAAAGCGGCGTCGCGCTGTCGGTCGATACGCGCAAGGCGGCGGTGATGGAGGCCGCGCTCGGCGCGGGGGCGGGGATCGTCAACGATGTCTCGGCACTGCTCTATGACGAGCGCGCGCTGGCCGTCGTGCGCGATGCCGGCTGCCCGGTGGTATTGATGCACGCGCCCTCGCAGGCGAGCGATCCGCACACGCACGACGGCTATGACGATGCCGTGCTCGACGTTTACGACTGGCTTGCCGAGCGTATCGCGGCGGTCGTCGCGGAGGGGATCGATCGGGCGCGGATCATCGTCGATCCGGGCATCGGGTTCGGCAAGAGCGTGACCGAGAACCTGGCGATCACCAACAGCCTGGCGCTGTTCCACACGCTCGGGTGTCCGCTGCTCTATGGCGCGAGCCGCAAGCGGATGATCGGGGCGATCGACGGCGAGGCCGAGGCAAACGATCGGCTCGGCGGATCGATCGCGCTGCATATGCGCGCGGTCGAGCTGGGCGCGAACATCGTCCGCGTTCACGACGTGCGCGAGACGGTCCAGGCGCTGAAAGCCTGGCGTGCGCTGCGCGATGCCGCCCTGGTCGGCTAGGCCGCGGTATCGATCCCAAGGTCGGCAAGCTTGCGATAGAGCGTCGAGCGACCGATGCCGAGGCGGCGTGCGACTTCGCTCATCCGGCCGCGATAATGGCCGATGGCGAGGCGGATGACGTCGGCTTCGATCTCCGACAGAGGACGCAGGTTGCCGTCGCATTCGTAAAGCGTGACGCCGATCCCGTCGGTCGGTTCGCTGCGCGGATCATCGGACACCGGCGCGACGATCGTCGCGGCCTGGACGTTGGGCAGGTCGGCAAGCGTGATCGCATCGCTGGTGCAGGTTACCGCGGCGCGGAACAGGACGCCCTGCAACTGGCGGACATTGCCCGGCCAGTGATAGGCGCGCAGCAGGCGCAGCGCGTCGTCACCGAGGCCGAGCGAGGGCATGTTGGGCAATTCGGCGAAGCGGCCGAGGAAATGGCGCGACAGCGATGCGATATCGCCTTCGCGTTCGCGCAGCGGGGGGATGCTGAGCTGGACCGTGGCGAGCTTGAAATAAAGGTCTTCGCGGAAGCGACCGGCGGCGCTGGCGGCGGCGAGATCGACATTGCTCGCGGCGATGATCCGGGTATCGACTTCGCTGATCTGCTGGGCACCCAGCCGCGAAAACCGCCCGGTCTCGATGGCCTCGTAGACGCTGCGCTGGAGATCTTCGGGGAGCAGTTCGACATGGTCGATATAGAGCGTGCCGCCGTTGGCCGCGGAGAACTTTCCGTCGCTGCGGTCGAACGCACCGGCAAAGGCGCCGCGTTCATGGCCGAACAGGCACGATCCGATCAGGCCCGGCTCGACCTGGGCACAATCGACGATGACGAAGGCACTGCGTGCACGTGGCGAAGAGGCGTGGATCGCTTTCGCCAGTTGCAGCCGACCGCTGCCGGTTTCGCCCGCGATGAGCAGCGGTACGCGCGCGCGCGCCGCCTTGGCCGCAATCGCGAGTGCCGAACGATAGCCGGTCGATACGCCGATCATCTCGTCGAAATCGAGTTCGGCGCTGAATTTCTCGAACAACGGGCGCAGTTCGCCGCGCATCCGTTTCTTGTCGATCAACGCATCGAGTGCGGCAATCAGTCGACCCGGCGTGGCAGGTTTGTGGAAGATGTCCGAGGCGCCTGCGCGCATCGCCGCCAATGCCTCGGCGGTCATGCCGGCGCTCATCAGCAGGATTGGCAGTGCGGGACGCGCGACGCGAAATTCGCGGACGAACAGCTCGATCTCGGATTCGGGTCCCCAGCTGTCGAGGATCACCGCGTCGAGCGCCATTCCGTCCTGCGTGCCGAGCATTGCCAGCGCGGTTTCGGTGTCGCCGGCAAAGATCGTGCGCCAGCCGTCGCGCCCGGCAATCGCCGAAATCAGCCGCTGTTGCGACGGCTCGTCGTTGACGACCATCAGCATTTTAACGCCCTGCGCAGTAGCCATCGAGTCCCCGCCCCAGATTTTTTCCGGATTATCTCGGGAGAGCATAGTCGGGGTGGGTAAAGACGCCCTTAAACATGCCGCCGCTTTTCGCGCGCCGACGCGCATGCAGCGGGGACTTGAGGCGCACGGTCCCCGCGACTATGGCTGGACATCAACCGGGATTCGAAAAGCCCGAACGATCGAGGGACATATGGCGCACAACGACATGAAACAGGCGGAAACCAGCTACGAAGGTTTCCTCAGGATGCTCAAGATGCTGACGATTGCGTCGGTCGTCGTGGCGATCATCGCCATCCTGCTGATCACCAGTTGAGCGCGGCGCAGGCGTGAAGATAGCGATCGTCAAGGAAACCGAACGCGGCGAAACGCGCGTCGCGGCCACGCCCGAAACCGTCAAGAAATACATCGCGCTGGGCGCCGACGTCGCGGTCGAGGCGGGGGCGGGCGCGTCCGCGTCGATCGCCGATGCCGATTATGCCGAGGCCGGCGCAACGGTCGCCGACCGCAGTGCCACGCTGAAAGACGCGGGAATCGTGCTCGCCATTCGCGGACCCGATCCGGCGGGGCTTGATGGCGTCGCCAAGGGTGCATGGATCGTCGCGGGTCTCGATCCGGTCGGCAATCGCGCGCGCGTTGACGGCTATGCCGCAGCGGGAGTCGAGGCGCTCGCGATGGAATGGATGCCACGCATCACGCGCGCGCAATCGATGGATATCCTCTCGAGCCAGTCGAACCTGTCGGGTTACAAG
>CAZHWG010000123.1:0-5405 GCA_964535925.1 uncultured Sphingorhabdus sp. | reverse complement strand
AAACTGACGATCGACGCCGATCTCGCGGCGCTGATCGGACGCATTCCCGGTGTGATCGACACAGATATCGGCACGCGCCCGCCAACGGGGCTTGCCTAAGCCTGCCGCTTGCGGTCAACCTCTCCCATAAAACACAAGGGAGAGACGGATGATCGGTGGAATGCAGGACCGACCTTTGCGCGTGACCGACCTGATCGATCACGCCGCGCGCGAACATGGCGCGCGAGAGATCGTCACGCGCTGGGCCGATGCCAGCGTGAGTCGGTCGAGCTGGACCGAAGTCGCCGTGGACGCGCGAAAGTTTGCCAGCGCCTTGGTCGGGCTCGGCATGCAAAGGGGCGACCGGATCGCCACGCTGGCAATGAACCATGCCCATCATCTCGCCGCCTGGTATGGTACGGCGGGAATGGGGGGCGTGCTCCACACGGTCAATCCGCGGCTGTTCCACGAACAGCTCGTCTACATCATCAACCATGCCGGCGGGCGCGTGCTTCTCTATGACGCGATGTTCGCGGGGCTCGTCGAGCAGCTCAGGCCCGAGCTCACGACGATCGAGCATTATGTCGTCTTCGACGGCGCCGGTGAGGGGACGTTTCGCTCGCTGATCGACGCCGGGGACGGCAATTTTGCCTGGGTCGGCGGAGACGAACGCGAGCCGTGCGGCCTGTGCTATACCAGCGGCACCACCGGCCACCCCAAGGGCGTGCTCTACGAGCACCGGTCGAACGTCATCCATGCGCTGGCCAGCCTCCAACCCGACGTGTTCGATATAACGACGCGTTCGGTCATGTTGCCCGTCGTGCCGATGTTCCACGCCAATGGCTGGGGCATCCCCTTCGCCGCTGCGATGGTCGGCGCGAAGCTAGTCTTTTCCTGCACCAACGACGCCGCTGCGCTGTGGGCCTTGTTTCGCGAAGAGGGCGTCACTCACAGCGCCGGCGTGCCGACGGTGTGGCTCGCGATGTTCGCCGACATGGACGCGAACGGCGGTGATTACGGCAAGCTCAGACGCGCCGTCATCGGCGGATCGGCGGCGCCGCGCGCGATGATCGAGCGGCTGATGCGCGCCGGGATCGATGTTGCCCATGCCTGGGGCATGACCGAAACGTCACCGATCGGTACCGTCGGATCGCGACCCGCCAACTGGGACGAGCTCGACTTCGACGCGCAGGTCGATATCGTCGTCAAACAGGGGAGCGTTCCCTTCGGCGTCGAACTGCGTACCGTCGACGACGATGGCACCTTGCTCCCGTGCGACGGAACAAGCAGCGGGCGGCTCGAGGTCCGCGGCCCGTGGATCATCGACACCTATTTCGGCGATGACGGTGGTCCGACGATCGACAAGGACGGCTGGTTCGATACCGGCGACATCGCGATCCTCCATCCCGACGGGGTCATGCAGATCACCGATCGCGCCAAGGACGTGATCAAATCGGGCGGCGAATGGATCAGTTCGATCGAACTTGAAAATGCCGCGGTCGGTTGTCCCGGCGTTGCCGAGGCGGCGGCGGTCGGCGTCCATCATCCGAAATGGGACGAGCGTCCGCTGCTCCTCGTCGTCCGCAAGCCCGACAGCAGCGTCTCGGCCGACGACATCTTCGCCTATCTCTCGGACAAGGTGGCCAAATGGTGGCTGCCCGACGAAATCAAGTTCGTCGAGGAATTGCCGCACACCGCGACCGGAAAGATTCTCAAGCGCACGCTGCGCGACCAGTATGCCGACTATCGGCTGCCGGGAGTCTCGGCCTAGAACAACTCGCCCTGTGGTCCCTGCGGCTTGCGGAACAGGTCGGTGGCGAGCCGCGTGCGCGGTCCGTCGAGGGCGTAGGTTCGCGCGGCGCGTTTGAACCGCGTGCGAAGCAGGTCGGCCCAGGGTCCTCGCCCGCGCATGCGCGATCCGAAAGACGGATCGTTGTCGCGTCCACCGCGCAAGTCGTTGATGATGTGCATGACCTTTTCGGCGCGTTCGGGATAATGCGCGTCGAGCCAAGCGCGGAACAGCGGCGCCACCTCGTGCGGCAGCCGCACGGGGATGTACGATGCTGCGCGCGCGCCCATTTCGGCGGCGCGCTCCATGATGTGTTCCATTTCGTGATCGGTGATCGCAGGGATGACCGGCGCGACGTTGACCCCGACCGGGATGCCGCGTTCGGCAAGCCGACGGATCGCATCGAGCCGCCTCGCCGGCGTGCAGGCGCGTGGCTCGAGCGTGCGTGCGAGCGCGGGGTCGAGCGAGGTCACCGAGATCGCCACCCCGACGAGATTCTGAGCCGCCATACCGGATAGCAGGTCGATGTCGTCGCAAACGCGCGCCGACTTGGTCGTGATGATCACCGGGTGGCGGGTCTCGGCGAGAACTTCGAGTACCTCGCGTGTGATCCGCCAGTCGCGCTCGATCGGCTGGTACGGATCGGTGTTGGTCCCCATCGCCATCGGCGCGCAGCGGTAGGCCGGTTTCGCCAGTTCGGCGCGCAACAGCTTCGCCGCGTCGGGCTTGGCGAACAGCCTGCTTTCGAAATCAAGTCCCGGCGACAGGTCATGATAGGCGTGGGTCGGTCGCGCGAAACAATAGATGCAGCCGTGTTCGCAGCCGCGATAGGCGTTGATCGACCGGTCAAAGCCGAGGTCGGGCGAGCTGTTGCGCGATATGATCGTCCGCGCGCGTTCGACCGTTACCGTCGTGCGGACCGGCGCGGCGCCCCCGTCCACCGCCTCGCGCTCATCGAGCCATTCGCCGTCGATCTGCCGCTCGGCCAGGTTGAAGCGCAACGGCGTCAGGTTTTGCGGTGCGCCGCGTCCCTTCGTGCGAAAGATCGGCTGATCGGGTTGGGGGCGAATTGCCATGGATGGTGAAATAGGATATCGAAGGGAACGTAACAAGAACATATTGGAGGATGCCATGGTCGCCCGGTTCAACTATCTCGAGCTTCCCAGTGACGACCTGGCGCGTGCGCGCGGCTTTTACGAGCGGGCGTTCGGCTGGAGCATGACCGCGTTCGGCCCGACCTATGCCGCTACGATCAGCGACGACACCGATCTCGGTATCGATGCCGACGGCGACAACGAAGCGCGGATCAAGGCCCCGCTGCCGGTTATCGAAGTCGACGATCTCGATGCCTGTCGCGCGGCGGTGCTCGCGGCGGGCGGCGCGATCGATCGCGACATCTTCGATTTTCCCGGCGGCCGGCGATTTCATTTCACCGACCCTGACGGGCATGTGCTCGGCGCTTGGCAGCGCAGCGAGGGCTGAGGCCTATTTCTCTGTCAGCCGCGGCAACAGTTCGGCGAAATTGCACGGCCGGTGGCGACTGTCGAGCTGGCTGCGCAATATCCCCTCCCAGCCATCGACAACCGCGCTGGGCGAGCCGGGCAGGGCAAAGATGAACGTGCCGCGCGTGACACAGGCGCAGGCGCGCGACTGGATCGCCGACGTCCCGATCTTCTGATAGCTGAGCCAGCGGAACAGCTCGCCGAAGCCGGGAATGTCGCGCCCGTCGAGGCGCTGCAATGCCTCGGGGGTGACATCGCGACCGGTAACACCCGTGCCTCCGGTGGTGACGATGCAATCGATCGCGGGATCGTCGATCCAGTTGTGCAGTCGCGCAACGATCAGGTCGGCCTCGTCATGGATGATGGCGCGTCCGGCCAGCTTGTGGCCGTCGTCGGTAATCATCGCGGCAAGCCGGTCGCCCGAGACATCCTCGGCCGGACTGCGGCTATCGGAGATTGTCAGGACGGCGATGTTGAGCGGGGTGAAAGCGCGGGCTTCGTCGATCGGCATAGGCTCGTCCTTGTTGGCCGCACTCAGGGCTGGTTGAGACTGAGCCGCGTACCGCCCTTGGCGTCGGGAAAGCGTGGCCAGTGATTTTGCGCCAGCACGTTCTGCGTGACCGAACCGCGCCCCGCCTGCCGCTCGTACATCCAGTAGTTGCGCAGGATGATCGCGACATAGCCGCGGGTTTCCCAATAGGGCAGTGACTCGATGTAAAGCAGCGGGTCGCCCTTGTCGTTGACCTCGGTATTCCACCGCGCAACCGGGGTGGGCCCGGCGTTATAGGCGGCGATAACCTTGGGCAGCAAGCCGCCGGTTACCGCCGAATCGCGGAGCTTCTCTAGGTAGCTCTGGCCATATTCAATATTGACCTCGGGCCGGGCGAGATCGGATTTCTCGAGGAACGAACCGCGGACCTTGGCCAGATCCTGCGCGGTGCCGGGACGGACCTGCATCAGCCCATAGGCCCCCGCAGAGCTGACGACATCGCGGCGGAAGCCAGATTCCTGGAGCGTGTGGGCATAGACCAGCGCCGGATCGACCCGCCAGCCGTTTTCGGGTTGCCAATTGGGGGCAGGATAGCGGGCAAATTCGTCGGGGCGTTTGCCGCCGGGGGTGTTGTACGCAAGGTAGAGCTGCGTTTCGGCAAGGTTGAGCGAGCGGGCAACCGCGAGCAGCTCGTCATGGTCTGACGCGGGACCAATTTTTGCCTGGTGTCGGAGAAGTTCGTCGGCAAGCTTGTGCTCACCCATCTCGGCGAGTGCAGCGGCCATGCGGACGTTGGACTTGCCGGCAATGCCTCGACCGCGGGTATCGGCGACGGCGGGTGATGGCTCGGGCAGGCCGAGCGCCTCCATCGCGAGGAAGCCATAGAATGTCTCGCGCTGGCCCGCGGCGGTGCGCAGGCGCGACTGGACCAGGTGTGGCTCGCCGCACACCAGATAGGCGCGCGATGCCCAATAGGCGCCGGCGGCCTTGAGTTCGGCGTCGCTGGTTCCCTGGACAACCTGGTCGAACGAGGCGGCGGCATAGCGACAATCGTCGAGCCGCCAGGCTGCGAGCGCAGCGATCCAGTCGGCCTGGACACGCCAGTCGCCGACACCCCGCTGCGCCATCCGCGCCAGGCGCAGCGCATCGGCGTCGCGGTTTTCTATATAATAGGACCAGGCAATGCGCTGCTGCCATTCGGTCAGCGCCGCCGGGCTCAGTTGGCTAGCGACTTCGTTCAACGCGCGTTCGGCGCCGGACGGGTCGTCGTTGACGATCATTGGCTGGGTGATCACGCCAAGCGCGACTCCGACCGGATCGCTGCTGACCGGTTTGGCCCGCCCGCGGATCGGCGCGCCACCACTCCAGCGCAAACCCGCTTCGCTCGGCAGGCGCGGCATCTCGGTCGCGCCGCGTCGCTGCGCCAGCCGGCCGAGCTGCGCGGCCTGTGGCAGGTCGGGCGCTTGGCGTAACAGCGCCATCAGGCGGTCGAGCGGCACTTCCGGGCTGTTGGCGGTAAGATAATATTCGGCTGTCAGCAGCGGCGTCAGCTGGTCGCGCTGCGCCGATGAAAGCATTTGTTCGACGTCGCTCCAGCGCTGGTCGCGGATCGCCTGCAGGATCGCCTTGGCGCGCTGGCGTTCGC
>CAZHWG010000122.1:1611-5495 GCA_964535925.1 uncultured Sphingorhabdus sp. | reverse complement strand
CTTGATCGGCGGGCACGTTGAGCATCATCATGACCGGCTGGAAGACATAGCCGACGAGCTGCTGGAAACTGAGGTCGGGCTGGCCGAACCAGCCGCCCACCGCACCGAGCAGCCCGTTGGCGAGCGCGACGAGCGCGACGAAGGCGAGCACCATCGCACCGACCGCGACCGCCAGCTTGACGCCGGTCTGCGCGCCTTGCGCGGCGGCCATGATGATATTGGCGGGACGTTCGTCGGCATGGCTCGCATCGGCCAGTTCGACCGGCTCGATGCCGATGTCCTCGGGATTGTCGGGGACGATCATCTTGGCCATCAGGATGCCGCCGGGCGCCGACATGAAGCTCGCGGCGAGGAGGTAGGGGAGCAATTGCTCGCCGATGACGCTGGCATAGGCGGCGAGGATCGTGCCCGCGACGCCCGCCATGCCGACAGTCATCACGGTGAACAGTTGCGCCCTTGTCAGGCCGGCGAGATAGGGTTTGATGACCAGCGGGCTTTCCGACTGGCCGACGAAGATATTGGCCGCCGCGCCGAGGCTTTCGACCTTGGTGATGCCGGTAACCCACTGGATCGCGCCGCCGACCCATTTGATGATCAGCTGCATCACGCCGAGATAATAGAGGATCGAGATCAGCGAGGCGAAGAAGACGATCACCGGCAGCGCGCCCAGGGCAAAGGTGTTGGCGAGCGGGTTGGTCGCGCTCGGCCCGAACAGGAACTCGGTGCCCTTGTTGGCATAGCCCAGCAGGTTGGCGACGCCCATCGACAGCGTCCGGATCACCGCGCGACCGCCCGATGTGCCAAGCACGAGGAAGGCGAATCCCGCCTGCAATGCGAAGGCGGCACCGACGACGCGTGGACGGATCGCGCGGCGATTGGTCGACAGCGCAAAGGCGACTGCCAGGACGACGACGATGCCGCCCAGTCCGATCAGGAAATCATACATATTTAAGGGCCCCTCCCCGACATTTCGCGCTGGCATAGCGACAGACACGGCGGTGCGGAAGCATCAAAACCGCAACTTGGCAGCAACAGCTTCCACAGCGACGCAAAGCCCGTTATGCGATGGCGCATGACATCGATCCCCGACGCGCCCGGCGCGCCCGCCACCCCCGTCTTCGCCCCTGCCGACGCATCGTTGTTGCGGCCGGTCGCCGCGCAAATCCCGCGGTCCTTGTTCGTCCTGTCGGTCTTCTACGGCGGCATGGTCTGCATCGCTGGCGTGCTTGGCAACAAGCAGGTCGCGCTCGGCCCGCTCGCGGTCGAGGCGGGCATTTTCGCCTTCCTGCTGCTCGTCGTCGTTTCGAGCGCGGTTGCCGAACTGCACGGTCGCGCGGTCGCCAACCAGCTGGTCCGCTATGGCTTCATCCCGCTGATCATATCGATCCTGCTCGCGCTGCTCGTCCTCTTCCTGCCCGCCTCGCCGGGGATGGAGCCCGAACGTCTCGGCGCGTTCGACATGATGATGCGCGCGACGCCGCGGATCTGGATTGCCGGGATCATCGCCTATGGCGTGTCGCAGACGCTCAACGTTTCGATCTTCAGCGCGCTGCGCCGTCCCGGTGGCAGCTTCCTGTGGATCCGTGGCGCGGTCGCCGGCGTGCTCAGCCAGATCGTCGATACGCTGCTGTTCATCACCGTTGCCTTTTACGGCATCTTCCCGATCACCGGATTGCTCGCCGGGCAGCTCCTCGCCAAGGTGACGCTTTCGATCGTCCTCGTGCCGGTGTTGATCCAGGCGTGCGTCGCCTTCGGCAAATGGCTCGATCGGCCCGCCGAAGCCTGAGCGCACCCGCAATCGCGGGGTGTTCAGGACTGTGCCAGTCGGCTAAGGCGGTGTTCGATCCCAGACACCCAATGTGGAAGCTTCTATGCTCGTTATCGTCCAAATCCTGTCGATCCTGCTGACCGTCGCCTGGTGGATCATCATCATCCAGGCGGTGATGAGCTGGCTGATCGCGTTCAACGTCATCAACACCTATAACGACTTCGTCGCCAACGTCTGGACCGCGCTCGACAAGATGACGCAGCCGATCTACCGGCCGATCCGCAAGATCATGCCCGATTTCGGCGCGCTCGACCTGTCGCCGATGGTCGCCCTGATCCTGATCCTGATCCTCCAGAGCGTCATCCTGCCCGCCATGCTGCGGGCGGCGGGATAACCCACGCATGACCGCCGAGATCATCGATGGAAAGGGCTTCGCACTCGGCTTGCGCGAGCGCGTCGCCGCGCTGTCGGCCGATTTCGCCGCCAAGGCCGGGCGCCAACCGGGCCTCGCCGTCGTCCTCGTCGGCGACGATCCCGCGAGCCAGGTCTATGTCCGCGCCAAGGGCAAGGCGACGCTCGCCGCGGGCATGCTCAGCTTCGAACACCGTCTGCCGGCAAGCGCGAGCGAGGACGAGGTCCGCGCGCTCGTCCAGCAGCTCAATGCCGATGACACGGTCGACGGCATCCTCGTCCAGCTGCCGCTGCCCGATCATATCGACGAACATGCTGTCATCACCACGATCGACGCGGGCAAGGACGTCGACGGCTTCACGCCCGAAAATGTCGGCCGGCTCGCCTCTGGCCTCGACGGCTTCGTGCCGTGCACGCCGCTCGGCTGCCTGATGCTGCTCGAGGACCGGCTCGGCGACCTTGCCGGGCTCGACGCGATCGTCGTCGGCCGTTCGAACATCGTCGGCAAGCCGATGGCGCAATTGCTGCTCGGCGCGAGCTGCACCGTGACGATCGCGCATTCGAAAACGCGCGACCTGCCGGCCAAGGTGCGCGCCGCCGATATCGTCGTCGCAGCGGTCGGCCGCGCGCGGATGATCAAGGGCGACTGGCTCAAGCGAGGCGCGACGGTGATCGACGTCGGCATCAACCGCATCGCGGGTGACGAGCCGGACACGACGCGGCTCGTCGGCGATGTCGATTTCGCCGATGCGATGGCGCATGCCGGGGCGATCACGCCGGTTCCCGGCGGCGTCGGCCCGATGACGATCGCGGTGCTGCTGCGCAACACGCTCGTCGCGGCGCATCGCCGCGCCGGCATCGTGCTTGCCAAGGATGCGATATGACCCGATCCGCCCCGCTCGCAATGCTCCTCGCCGCGACCGCGCTGCTCGCCGGCTGTGGTGCGACGCAGCGGGTGCCCGACTCGCTCGGCGATCGTCCGCTGCTGGCCAATCCCAGCGCGGTCATCGCGACCGAGATAGCCTTTGCCCGCGCTGCCCAGGACGACGGGCAATGGACCGCGTTCCGCCGTTTTGCGACCGACGATGCCGACATGTTCGTGCCCGCGCGCGTGCGTGCGCAGGACTGGCTCAAGGGCCGCGCGGACCCGCCGCGCGCGGTTCGCTGGCAGCCGCAGCGCGTGGTCATGTCGTGCGACGGCAATGCCGCCGTCTCGACCGGCGCGTGGCAACGTCCCGACGGCAGCGAGGGCTATTTCACGACCGTCTGGCTGCGGCAAAACGACGGCCGGTGGAAATGGGTGCTCGACCATGGCGATACGCTCGCCGCACCGCGCGAATCGTCGGACGCGATTGCCTCGCGCGTCGCCTCGTGCAAGGCGCTGCCGGCAGCAGCCCCCGCCGGACCAGCAACCAACGGCGACGTGAGACAGGGCGCGGCGCGCGACCTCAGCCTCGTCTGGTCCTCGGTGGTCGCGCCCGACGGTGCGCGCACGGTCCGTGCGCGGCTGTGGAACGGAACCGCGTTCGAGACGGTGCTTGAAGACACTGTCGCCGCCGAATAAGGCGCAGCGAAGCGCGCAACGGGATCCGGCATGACCGAACTTTTCATCTCCGCCTTCGTAACCTTCCTGGTGATCGTCGATCCACCAGGCTGCGCGCCGATCTATGCTAGCCTGACGACCGGCGCTTCGCAGGCGCAGCGC
>CAZHWG010000122.1:0-1601 GCA_964535925.1 uncultured Sphingorhabdus sp. | reverse complement strand
GGTCGTCGTCTCGGCGGGGATATTGCTCGTTTTTGCATTGTTCGGCCAAGCCTTGCTCGGGGCGCTAGGGATCGATCTCGAGAGCTTCCGTATTGCCGGGGGCATCATGCTGTTCCTCATTGCGCTCGAGATGGTGTTCGAAAAGCGCACCCAACGGCGCGAGGAACGCGCGCAGGAGATTATCGACGATCCCGAGATCGACGATGTCTCGATCTTTCCGATGGCGATGCCGATGATCGCCGGACCGGGTTCGATCGCTTCGGTGATGCTGTTGATGGGTACTTCGACCGACTGGACGACGCGCGGCGTCATCCTCGGTGCGCTCGGCCTCGTCCTGCTCATCACGCTCGCCGCCCTGCTCGCTGCGGGTCCGCTGATGAGGCTGGTCGGCGAGCGGATGGAAATCGTCATCACCCGCGTGCTCGGGGTCCTGCTCGCCGCGCTGGCGGCGCAATTCGTCATCGACGGGCTGCGCGCCAGCTTCGCCTGAGGCGCCTCTCTCGCGAACATACGAAAAAGGGGCCGATCACTCGGCCCCTTCGTCATTCTGACTGTTGCAGCGTTTAGCGAACGGCGTTGACGTCGTTCTGCGTGACCGGCGAGATGCGGATCTCGACGCGGCGGTTGCAACGCTTGCCCGCTTCGGTGCTTTCGTCGCACTTCAGCTGGGTTTCGCCAAAGCCCTGCGTCGCCATGCGCGCCTGCTGGACGCCGCGACCGGCGAGATAGTTCGCAACCGAACGCGCGCGCTGCTCGGACAGAGTCTGGTTGTACTGCGCGCTGCCCGACGAATCGGTGTGACCGTAAACGTCGATATAGGTGCTCGGATACTGGACGAGGGTCTGCGAAACCTGCGCCAGGACCGAAGCGGCGCTGGGGCTGATCGTCGAGCTGTTGAGCGCAAAGGTCACGTCGCCCGGCATGTCGAGGACAAGCTGGTCGCCATCGCGCACGACGTTGACGTCGGTGCCCGCGGTCTGTTCGCGCAGCTTCTTTTCCTGCTGGTCCATGTAGTAGCCGACGCCCGCGCCGGCGACTGCGCCGATGCCCGCGCCGACGATTTCAGCGGTACGGCTGTTGCGACCGCCGATCAGGTCACCGAGCAGATAGCCTGCGCCGGTGCCGAGAACGCCGCCGATGGCAGCCTTCGAGATCTTCTTCTCGCCGGTCACCGGATCGGTGACGCAGCCGGTCGTGACCATGGCGATGGCCATGCCGACGCCGGTCAGGAATTTGGTGGTATTCTTCATGATGTATCCCTTTCGTCTGGGTGCTTGGTCGCTTCCCACAACTGGCTGATCAAACGGCGCACGCGCGGGATTGTTCCGTTTGCGCATCATGTCGCGTTACCCGGTGACGCAATTGGGCGGTTGTCTGCGAACGCGCTGACAGCTTATAGCGAGCGATGTGGTCCCCGCTTCCCTTCCCCGCACGTGCGAAGCGCCATGCCGGCCCCGGTCGGCGCGGGTGATGCGATGACGCCCTTTCCCTGGACCGATGCGCTCGTCATCCTTGCGCTCGTCATGCTCAACGGCGTCTTCGCGATGTCCGAACTGGCAATCGTTTCGGCGCGCCGACCGCGGCTCCAGGCGATGGAAAAA
>CAZHWG010000121.1:0-5498 GCA_964535925.1 uncultured Sphingorhabdus sp. | reverse complement strand
GGTCTTGCCGACGCCGGGCTCGCCGATCAGAACCGGATTGTTCTTGGTCCGCCGCGCCAGGATCTGGACGGTCCGACGGATTTCCTCGTCGCGGCCGATGACGGGGTCGAGCTTGCCGTCACGCGCCGCCTGGGTCAGGTCGCGGGCGAATTTCTTGAGCGCGTCATAGCGGTCCTCGGCGCTCGCAGTGTCGGCGGTGCGCCCGCCGCGCAGCTCGTTGATCGCGCTGTTGAGTGCCTCGGGGGTCAGCTTGGCGTCGGCCAGCGCCTTGCCCGCGGCCGTCGTCTTGGCGAGCGCCAGCGCGAGCAGCAATCGCTCGACCGTGACGTAGCTGTCGCCCGCCTTGTCGGCGACCTGTTCGGCCTGGTCGAGGACGCGCACCGTGTCGTTGTCGAGCCCCGGAGTCTGCTGCGCGCCCGAACCCGATACGGCCGGGACCTTGGCGAGCGCCGCATCGACCGCGGCCACCGCGACCTTCGGGTCGCCGCCAGCGCGCGCGATCAGCCCCGCGGCCATGCCCTCATTGTCCTCGAGCAGCGCCTTCAGGAGATGCTCGGGCGAAATCCGCTGGTGGTTCATGCGGATCGCAACCGTCTGGGCCGATTGCAGAAAGCCCTTGGCGCGGTCGGTAAATTTTTCGAGATTCATGGATTTTCCCCGGAGCAGGCCTTGGCCGCGCGACACGCGGCGTTCGTGGTGAGAAGATAATGCCGTAAAAACCGCGCGCAAGACCTGTCATAGCATTGCAATACAGCACCGTGACGATATGATCATGCACAAGATACGGAACCGTCCGAGTTCCGCCCACAGTTTATCTCCAGGAGAATGATTGCCATGCTGACCCGTTCGTCCCGTCTTGCCCGCATCTTGCTGGCCGGATCGCCCGCCGCGCTGATCGCCGGCTGCGCGACGATGCCCGCCGACGACATGGCGGCAATGCCCGCAGCACCCGTGGCGCCCGCCGCACCCGTCGCGTTCGAGCCGGCGCCGGTCAGTGCGCTCGTCGATGCGGTGAATATTCCGTACGAGAAATTCACGCTGCCCAACGGCCTGACCGTGCTCGTCCACGAGGATCGCAAGGCGCCCGTCGTCGCGGTGTCGGTGTGGTACGACGTCGGTTCGAAGGACGAGCCCAAGGGCAAGACGGGCTTTGCCCATCTGTTCGAACATCTCATGTTCAACGGCTCGGAAAACGCGCCGGGCGATTTCTTCGAACCGCTCCAGCAGGTCGGCGCGACCGACTTCAACGGCACGACCAACGTCGACCGGACCAACTATTTCGAAACCGTCCCGACCGGCGCGCTCGAACGCGCGCTGATGCTTGAAAGCGACCGCATGGGCCATCTGCTCGGCGCGGTGACGCAGGAAAAGCTCGATAACCAGCGCGGCGTCGTCCAGAACGAGAAGCGCCAGGGCGACAACCAGCCATACGGCCTGCTGCGCTACGAGGTGCAGGAAAACCTCTT
Source organism: uncultured Sphingorhabdus sp. (assembly GCA_964535925.1). Taxonomy (GTDB): domain Bacteria; phylum Pseudomonadota; class Alphaproteobacteria; order Sphingomonadales; family Sphingomonadaceae; genus Flavisphingopyxis. The sequence continues at coordinate 4,032 of CAZHWG010000121.1, read as the reverse complement.
CCCCAAGGGCCATCCCTATCATCACTCGACGATCGGTTCGATGGCCGATCTCAACGCCGCCAGCCTCGAAGACGTCAAGAACTGGTTCCGCGCCAACTACGGCCCCAACAACTCGGTCCTCGTCCTCGCCGGCGACATCGATACCGCGACCGCGCGGACCCTCGTTACCAAGTGGTTCGGCGACATTCCGCGCGGCCCCGCGGTAACGCATCCCGACGCGTCGGTGACGACGCTCGCCGCGCCGATCGACAAGACGGTCACCGACCAGATCGCGACGACGCGGCTCTACCGCATGTGGCCGATCCCGGGCTTCAACTCGCCCGAATCGATTCCCCTGCAGCTCGCCGCGTCGGTCCTCGGCGGCCTGTCGAGCTCGCGGCTCGACAATGCGCTCGTCCGCAAGGACCCGGTCGCGGTGTCGGTTTCTACCTCGACCTGGGACTTTAGGGACGCCGGTGCCTTCATCGTCCAGGCCGACGTCAAGCCGGGCGAGGATCCCGCGATGGTCGCGCAGAAGCTCGATGCCCAGATCGCCGACTATCTCGCCACCGGCCCCACGGCCGACGAGCTCCAGCGCGCCAAGACCTCGATGGTGTCGCGCATCATCGGCGGGCTCGAAGCCGTCGGCGGCTTCGGCGGCAAGGCGGTCGCGCTGGCCGAAGGCGAGCTCTATTCGGACAATCCCGATTACTACAAGGTCCAGCTCGACCAGATGGCCGCCGCGACACCGGCACAGGTCACCGAGACGATGCGCAAATGGCTGACCAAGCCGCGCTTCACGCTCGTCATGAAACCGGGCGAACGGACCGAGGGCGGCGAAAACCGTGGCGGCGCGGCGGTCGGCAATTATCTCGACCAGGCCGAAGTCGCGCCCGCACCGCTCGATTATTACTGCGATCCCAAGACCTGCGATGCCGCCGCGCTGACGCTGTCGTACGACGGCGACCGCTCGCAGCTGCCGGCGGTCGGCGAGCTGCAGGAACTCGATTTTCCCGATATCGAGCGCGCGAAGCTCGCCAACGGCATGGAAATCTACTTTGCGCGCCGTACCACGGTGCCCAAGGTCACCGTCCGCGTCGCCTTCGACGCCGGCTATGCGGCCGACCCCAAGGCGGCGCTGGGCACCCAGTCGCTGATGCTCGGGATGATGGACGAGGGAACGAAAAACCTCGATTCAATCGCTCTCGCCGAGGCGCAGGAGCGGCTGGGGGCCAACATCAACGGCTTTGCCGATGCCGACTGGACCTCGTTCCAGCTGTCTGCGCTCGCGCCCAACCTTGCGCCCTCGCTTGCCTTGCTGGCAGATTACGTCCGCAACCCGGCGTTTGATGCCAAGGTCATGGAGCGCGTTCGCGCGCAGCAGCTCAACCGGCTCAATGCCGAGCTCAAGGACCCGCGGGGAATCGCTTCGCGTGCGCTCGCACCGTTGCTCTACGGTCCCGACCATCCCTATGGCATCCCGCCCTCGGGTCTCGGCAACGCCGCTGCGGTCGCCGCGCTGACCCCCGCCGACCTTGCCGCCTTCCACGACGCCTGGCTGCGGCCCGACGACGCCAAGATCTTCGTCGTCGGCGATACAACGCTGGCCGAGGTCACCGCCTTGCTCAACCGCAGCTTCGGCGACTGGAAAGCGGCCGGAGCGGTAGCTCCGGTCAAGGACTTCGCGGTGGCGACGCCCAAGCCGCAGCCGCGTATCGTCCTGATCGACCGGCCCAACTCGCCGCAGTCGATCATCTCGGCGGGCCGCGTGCTCGATCTCAAAGGGATTGACGATCTCGTCCCGCTGATGGCGGCGAACGAGGTTTTCGGCGGCACCTTCCTGTCGCGGATCAACATGAACCTGCGCGAGACCAAGGGCTGGTCGTACGGCGTGCGCAGCGGTGTCCAGAACGTTATCGACCGCACCGCCTTCACCATCTCGGCCCCGGTCCAGGCCGATCGGACCGGCGATTCGATCCGCGAACTGCGCAAGGAGCTGACCAGCTACACCAGCGACAAGGGGATCAGCTCCGACGAGCTCGAACGCACGATCAACGGCAATGTCCGCGAGTTGCCGGGCCAGTTCGAAACCTCGGGCGCGGTGCTCGGCGGGATGGTCAACATCGTCAAATACGGCCGACCCGACGACTTTTACGAGACGCTCGCCGACCGCTATCGGGCGATGACCGCGGCGGGCCTCGACGCGGTCGCGCGCAAGGAATTCATCGACAACGAGCTCGTCTTCGTCGTCGTCGGCGACGCCAAGGTGGTGCGGCCACAGCTTGACGGCCTCGGCCTGACGGTGGAAGAAGCGACCGTGAAATAACTGACACCGCTGTTAAGGAGAATATCATGTCGCTCGATGGAAGCTATGACTGCCTGACCAAGACGCCGATGGGCGATCAAAAATCGGTCTTCACCGTGAAGACCGACGGCGACTCGTTCACCGGCAGCAATGTCGGCGCGATGGGTTCGCTCGACGTCGTCGACGGCAAGGTCGACGGCAACACGCTGACCTGGAAGATGAACATGGTCGTGCCGATGCCGATGACGCTCGATTGCACCGCGACGATCGACGGCGACACGCTGACCGGCACGATCAACGCCGGTGCCTTCGGCCAGATGCCGATGACGGGTACTCGCCAAGGCTGATCCGGATAGCCACGCAATAGAAAAAGGGCCGTCCCTCGCGGGGCGGCCCTTTTTCTTGCCTGTCGTTTGTCCGCTTATCCGATCGTGACGGTCACCGCGCGGCGGTTCTGCGCCCAGGCGCTCTCGTTCGACCCGAGCGCGACGGGGCGTTCCTTGCCGTACGACACGGTCGAGATGCGCGACGGGTCGACGCCGAGCGAGGCGAGGTAGTTCTTCGCCGCATTTGCGCGCCGCTCGCCGAGCGCGATATTGTAATCGCGCGTGCCGCGCTCGTCGCAATGGCCTTCGAGCGTGACGCGAACGTTGGGATACTGGCGCAACCATTCGGCCTGGCTCATCAGCACCGCGCGATCTTCGCCGTCGATGTCATAGCGATCGGTGTCGAAATAGACCGTGTCGCTGCTCACGCGGGCGAGGAAATCGGCCTGGCTGCCGGGGATCACCGCGCCCGACATGCCGTCGTCATAGCCCGTATTATCAGCCGTGCCGACGGGCTCGGGCGGGAGGGTTTCGGGCGCCTTCTTGGCGCAGCCGGAAAGCGCCAGGCTGGCGGCGGCGACGCTAAGGAAAAGGATGTTACGGCTCATGGTGGGCTCCTTGCTGGATAACTCTCGTTACGGTTTCGCAACGGGTGGTTTAAAGCTCCGTGCTGCTGTCTCAACGCTGAACGGTGTCGGCTGGTTTCATGGTCGTCGTTAGGGCAGCACCGGGCCCCAACTGGGATCGGACCCGTCGACGCCGCCGGGCGTCGGCAGGCGCCGCTCGTTGACCCCGGTCAGGTCGACTTGCCAGAGCGTCGAAGTGCCCTGCGCGCCTTGCGTCGTGCGGAAAAACTGCAGCACGCGGCCGTTGGGCGACCAGCTCGGGGCTTCGTCCTGCCAGCTGTTGGTGAGCAGCTTCTCGCCGCGCCCGTCGGGGGTCATCACGCCGATGCGGAAATTGCCCGCGATCTTGGTGAAGGCGATGAGATCACCGCGCGGGCTCCACTCGGGCGTGGCATAGCGTCCGCCGCCGAAGCTGATGCGGCGCTGGTCCGATCCGTCGGCGTTCATGACGTAAAGCTGCTGCGATCCCGAACGGTCGCTTTCAAAGACGATCTTGCTGCCGTCGGGCGAATAGCTGCCGCCGACGTCGATCCCGGGGCTGGTGGTCAGCTTGCGCGGCGTGCCGCCCTCGCGCGGGATGCGATAGATGTCGGTATTGCCCGCTATTGCCATCGAGAACAGGATATAGCGGCCGTCGGGCGACCAGCGCGGGGCAAAGGTCGGCGCGGTGTTTTCGGTGACCAGGCTCTGCTGCCCGCTGCCGACGTCGTAGATGTAGACGCGCGCGCGGCTGCCGAGATAGCTGACATAGACGATCGACTTGTAGTCGGGTGAATAGCGCGGCGTCAGCGCGAGC